>CAJWIC010000029.1 GCA_913040905.1 uncultured Synechococcus sp.
TGGTCATGAGAACGGAAAGAAATGTTCCCGAGGGAACGGTTTAAGGAAGGGCAGGGATGCCCTGCCTCAATCCAATGTAACGGAAGATTGAGAGGTGTGTTCGGTTATTGCGCAACCGATTGATCAGAGTCCTGCCAGGAACTGGGCAGCTCACAAAGATTTAAGGTTTTGATGTTGTTCGGAGCCTGTTTTGGTCCTGATCCGTTGGCTCCACGCTGGACGTCGTCTCGAGGAAACCGTTCCACTCGCATTGGCCCGCCACAGGCGCAACGAACTTGAGGCCCTGGGAGCCACGATCTATTGGAGCGAGCGACTGGTCTCGACCGGCCTCAGCTGAGACGCTGAATCAAAACAACGTTTCTGCGTCGGATGAAACGCCGTCATTTCGTCCTGCCATTTATGGCAGTGGCCTGCCTGACCATCAGCAGCTGTAGCTCAGGGCCGTCGTCTTTCGGCGACGATCCAACCAACCAAGCGGCCCTTGAGCAGCTGGAACTGCGGGTGAATCAGCTGGAGCGGAAACTCAGTTCCACAACTCCCGGGGATGGAGATCTCGATCCGAACGTCCCTGCCGGTCCACTTCAGTCCCTCACCCTGCGTCTGGGGACGGATGACGATCGACTGCGGCTCTACTGGGCCGATGGTCAATCCAGCGATCTGCTCTGCAGCGAAGAAGGCAAAGGTGTCTGGGCCTGTGGCTAATCCCTCCAGTGCCGATCAGAGCGCAGCGTCACGTCACCGCTACAGGTCTGTCACCCACGGTGTGGACTGCCCGCTCTCAGCGATGTCAACGGTTTTTGGTTTCGATTCAAGGGAGGGGAACCGGGCTGGCTAGAGCCAGATGCTTCTGTCCCAATAGTCGAGGCCGACAACGGGCCGCTGGGCTGAAGCTCAGGTCATCAGCTGCTCAAGCGCCTTGCTCCAGCTGGGGTCGGTCGACCAGACCTCACGTCGGGTCAATGAAAAGGCGATTCTCTTCTCGGCGTAGGCCGCCTCATTGATGAAGACCGGCCAGGCCTCACCGTGATCCTGCTGGAGGGACACCGCTTCTCCCTTCGGAGATTCGAAGACAACAGCTCCATCCATCAGCGGCTGCCAATCCTGTCCCTGGAGGTGTTGATGCACCAGCGCAGCGGCACGATCCCGTGAATCACGCGGCAGATCCACACTGCCGAGGTGACGATGCACCACCAGGCTGTGGGGGTCCCGGCCATGCCCTGCTCGTGCCGCGGCCAACTGCTGCAGACAGGTCTCGAGGGCGATCCTGGTCTGGCGTACCACCCGCGCATCCAGGACTCCCTGGGGCACGGGGCCCACTTCAATCACCAGTCCGCAGGGCCATTGCTCCACCAGAAATCCAGTCTGGGCCGCATCCGCTTCATGCAGGTAGACCGGCAGTCCAAGCGCCCCTTGAACCCGTGCCGCCAGGGCCAGATCGGCGGGCCGCCGGCCGTACACAACCAAACAGCTGCCCATGGCCGCTGTGGTGCTGTGCAGATCCAGGGCCACCCGGCAAGGGGTCGCGCTGGCGGGGCCGTGCAACGCGAGGAGCTGCCGAGCGCGCTGCAGTTCCTGCTCCTGCCCACCCTGATTCAGACGATCCGGCGTGAAGCAGCGGTTGAGGTCGCGGTCGACGTAGCGACGGTTGACGGCACGAGCTTCGGGATTACCGATTTCAAGAGCCAAGGAAAGGCCAGCGGTTTCCAGCAGATCGGGCTGCTCACGCCATTGGTCGACCAGCCAGGCCCCATTGATTTCATTGCCGTGGGTGCCACCAACCACCAGCACATCGCAGCGGGTCATCACGACGCTTCGACATCGACCTGACTGAAGCATGGGAAACCGCAAGACTGAGGCCAACAGCATCTGAGCCATGGCCATCCCTCCGGCTCTTGTCATCGCCGCACGTCAGGGCTGGCGATGGCAGTGGCAGCAATTGATGGGAGGTCTGGGACCGGCCGATGCGGAAGGGAATTACCGGCGACCCAGCAGCGATCACCTCAGCACCTCCCTGCCCCCGTTCGTCAAAGCAACGCTTCCAGAGCAGCGTCGGCCCCTGCTGATCCTTGGGAGAAGCTGTCCCTGGGCCCACCGCACCTGGCTGGTGCATCAACTGCGACAACTCGGCGGCAGCCTCAAGCTGATGGTCGCCAGTGCCGACCACCGCGCCGGCCGCTGGCAACTGGATCCCCCCTGGCAGGGATGCCACACATTGCTGGAGCTCTACCGGCGTTGCGGTGCACCTCCCTCGTACCGGGCCACTGTGCCGGTGCTGGTGGATCCCAGCGGTCCTCAAATCCTCGGCAACGACAGTGCCCGGTTGGTGGAGCTGCTCAACCATTGGCCGGCACCGGATACGGCACCGGATCTGGCACCAGCGCATCAAGCTGAGAGCATCGAGCGTTGGCAGTCGCTGCTGCAACCTGCCGTCAATGACGGGGTCTACCGCTGTGGATTCGCCCGAACACAGGCGGCCTACAACCGTGCCGAAACAGACCTGTTCCAGGCTCTTGACCAGGTCGAACAGGCCCTGGCAGACGGACGGCCCTGGCTCTGCGGCAATCAGCTCACCCTTGCGGATATCCGACTGTTTCCAACCCTGATCCGTTGGGAACTGGTCTACGCCCCCCTGTTCGGCTGCAGCCGTCGGCCCCTCTGGCAGTTCCCCCATCTCTGGAGCTGGCGGCAACGCTTCCACGCGCTGGCGGGTGTGGACGACACCTGTGATGCCAGCGCCTGGCGCCATGACTACTTCGGGGCCTTATTCCCACTCAATCCCGGTGGAATTGTTCCGGCCGGTCCGGACCTGAGCACACTGGTGAGTGCCGGCACACCCAGGCCATGACCACGGCTGATCCGCAATTTGAAGGGGTCTACGGCCCCTACTCGATCACCGAAACCGACCGCCGCGACGTGCAGCGCTACCGCCTGGCTCTGCTGACCACAGGTCTGGCTCTGCTGGCGGGGGTTCTGCATTGCTGGCTGCTTGGTGCCCCTTGGGCCTGGCTCTGGATCCTTCCCATGGGCAGCAGCCTCGGACTGGCCCTGTTGTGGATTCACATCTACCTCCGCCCCCTGCACAGGGCACTTCAGCTCTTCTGGCTCATGGGCTGCATTGGTTGGGCCACCCTCCTGATCAGCGTAGGACCGACCCATGCCCTGATCACCCTGGCGGATCAACGCCTCTGGATCCTGGCCATCGGGCCCCTGTTCGCCGCCCTGGCGGGCATCGGCTTCAAGGAGTTCTTCTGCTTCCAGCGCCCGGAGGCGATCGGCCTCACCCTGCTGCTGCCTTTGGCTCTGCTGGGGCAATTGGCCGGCCTGACCACCCCTCAGGTCTGTCTCACGCTGATGGCGTTGGCTGCAACCCTGCTGGTGGTTCTCGCCCTGCGCAAGTTCGGGATGGACGCCTCTGCTGATGTGGGGGACAAGAGCGTGTTTGCTTACCTGGACGGTCAACTGCCGGCGCGCACCTCGTGAGTCTGATCAGCCTTGTGGGTGCCGCCAAGGACTTCGGCGTCCGCACCCTGTTTGCCGATCTTGAACTGCACATCGGTGAGGGGGAACGGCTGGGCCTGATCGGCCCGAACGGCGCCGGCAAGTCCACCCTGCTGAAGGTGCTGGCGGGCAGCGAACCACTGGGGGCCGGGGAACGACGTTGTTCCCCCAGGCTGCGGGTGGAGCTGGTGGGTCAGGAGAGCCGTGTCACCCCCGGGCTGACCGTGCTGGAGCAGGTGCTGGAGGGCTGCGGCGCCAAGCGGGACCTGCTGCTGCGCTTCAGCGCCCTCAGCGATGCAGTGGCGGCAGCCCCTGAGGACGAGACCCTGCTGTCTGAACTGGGCCAGCTGAGCCAGCGCATGGACGATGAGGAGGCCTGGAGCCTGGAGCAGCAATGTCGCGAAGTGCTGCAGAAACTGGGCATCAGTGATCTCCAGCGCCCGGTGGCGGATCTGTCAGGCGGCTATCGGAAGCGGGTTGGCCTGGCTTCAGCCCTGGTGGGCTGCCCGGATGTGCTGCTGCTGGATGAGCCCACCAACCATCTGGATGCTGCCGCCGTGGAGTGGCTGCAGAGCTGGTTGGAGCGCTACCCGGGCGCGCTGGTGCTGGTGACCCACGACCGCTACGTGCTCGATCGAGTCACCAACCGCATGGTGGAAGTGGACCGCGGCCGAGCCCGCACCTACCAAGGCAACTACAGCACGTTTCTCCAGCACAAGGCGGAGGAGGAGGCCTCGGAGGCGTCCTCAGCCGCCAAGTTCCGAGGCGTTCTGCGCCGGGAGCTGGCCTGGCTCCGGCAGGGTCCCAAAGCCCGCAGCACCAAGCAGAAGGCCCGCCTGCAACGGATCGAGGCCATGCGCGAAGCACCACTTCAGCAACAGCGTAAAACCCTTGAGATGGCCAGTGTCAGCCGCCGCATCGGCAAGCTTGTGATCGAGGCGGAATCCGTGGGGGTGACGGTCGATGGCAAGCCTGAAGGACGTTCGCTGCTGCGCGATTTCAGTTACAGCTTCAGCCCGGAAGATCGCATCGGCATCATCGGGCCTAATGGCAGCGGCAAATCCACCCTGCTGGATCTGATTGCCGGTCGGCGCCAGACCACCTCCGGAACACTGCGCCTGGGTGAGACCGTTCACATCGGCTACCTCGACCAACACACCGGAGCCTTCACCGAAGGGAAAGGCCTCCAACGCAAGGTGATCGAATTCGTCGAGGAAGCTGCCAGCCGCATCGAAGTTGGCGGTGAGCAGATCACCGCATCCCAATTGCTGGAGCGGTTTCTGTTCCCCCCTGCCCAGCAGCACAGCCCCCTGGCCAAGCTGTCCGGTGGAGAGCGTCGGCGTCTGACCCTCTGCCGGATGCTGATCCAGGCCCCGAATGTGCTGCTGCTGGATGAACCCACCAATGATCTTGACGTGCGCACCCTGAGTGTTCTGGAGGATTTCCTGGAGGACTTCCAGGGCTGCGTGATCGTTGTGTCCCACGACCGTTACTTTCTGGATCGCACCGTTGACCGCCTGTTCTGCTTTGAACAGGGACGTCTGCAACGGTTCGAAGGCAACTACAGCGGCTTTCTCGAGCAGCAGCGTCTGCAGGAACGGCAACGGAGCTCAACCTCAGCACCGGCCAGGAAGGCAGATGCCCGCCAGTCCAAGACAACGCCCGTGGGGCCAAGGCGTCGCAGCTTCAAGGAAACCAAGGAACTGCAGCAACTTGACCAGCGACTGCCCCAACTGGAGCAACGCAAAGCAGCGCTAGAGGAGAAGCTCGCCACCCATGGCACGGATCTATCCGAACTCAGCCTGGAACTGGCGGAGCTGATTGCCACGATTGAGGCGGCGGAAGAGCGATGGCTGGAACTCAGCGAGCTTCAAGCCTGATGTCAGCGAATGGTTGAAAAGGGAATCGCAAGAGCAGGAACTGTCCATCAGCCGTAAAGTGACCTGCGACGAAAATGTCCCCATGAAATCGATCGACGAGCACATTCAGAAGGACAAGACCGACATCGAAGCAGCCAAGGCAGCCGGCGACGACGCCAAGGTCCGCCACCTCGAGGGTGAGCTCCACTCGCTCGAGGAGTACAAGGAGCACAACCCAAACGACAAGCACGACCCCACATCCCTGGAGTTGTATTGCGATGCCAACCCTGACGCTGACGAGTGCCGCGTCTACGACGACTGAGGTTTTGTGAGATCGGGAGCTGACCTAACTCAGCTCCCTCAGACAACGATCAGTACTCGTCGTTGTAGTCCGACGGGCTGCCGGTGAGGCTGCAAACAACGGCTTCCTGTCGCTTCATGGCGCGCACCTTGGCAATGGGACGTCCCATGCGTCGGAGCACGGCTATTTCCTCCTCTGTCTGACAACGGGCTATGACGGAACCCTTGTCATCAAGGCAGGTGTAGAAGGTCATCACGGATGCTTGGATCACTATTCCGTTATGGCGGTGTCTGGGCCCATTCACAACCACCGATGTGGTGGCCGACACGGATCAGGTTCGATGGGGCTCTAGTGGATCCCGAGCTCCTTCCAGACCACGTCCAGGAGTTGATCAAGATTGGCGCCCATCGCTGCTGAAATGCAGAGGGGGGAACGGCCACTGGCGGCTTCCAATTCACGCTTGAGCTCCGGCAGTTGCTCATCGAGCAACAGTTCCTGCTTGTTCAGCACCAACAGGCGAGGACGGTCCACGAGGCCGTGGCCATAGGCCTCCAGTTCCTTCTCCACCACCCGAAGATCGCCGACGGGATCATCAGCACCTGCGTCGACGACGTGAATCAGCAGCCTGGTGCGTTCGATGTGACGAAGAAAATCGTGCCCCAGCCCGGCCCCCTGGGCTGCACCGGCAATGAGTCCCGGAATATCGGCGAAAACCGTGCCATCACCACTGGGGCGTCGGACGACGCCAAGATTGGGCACGAGAGTCGTGAAGGGGTAGTCGGCGATCTTGGGGCGAGCGGCTGACAGCACAGCGATCAGGGTGCTCTTGCCCGCGTTGGGCAAGCCGATGATGCCCACCTCCGCCAGCAGCTTCAGTTCCAGCTGGAGTGGCCATTCCTCCCCATCCCGACCCTCGGTGAATTTCTCCGGTGCACGGTTGCGATTGCTGAGGTAGTGGGCATTTCCCAGGCCGCCGCGGCCACCGAACGCCACGGTCAGGCGTTCACCAGGAGCCGTCAGATCCCCCAGCAGAATGCCGGTGGTGAGATGACGCACCTCGGTTCCGCACGGCACCTTGATCACGAGATCACGGCCCGAGGCGCCGGTGCACTTGTTCGGGCCGCCGCGCCGGCCATCATCCGCAGCGAACAATCGCTTGTATTTGAAGTCGAGCAGGGTCTGAAGGTTGCTGTCCGCCTCCAGCACCACCGGTCCGCCATGGCCACCATCTCCGCCGGAGGGTCCACCGGCCGGCACATATTTCTCGCGTCGAAACGCGGCGATGCCATCTCCACCGCGCCCCCCGCGCACTGTGATCCGTGCCTGATCGATGAACTGCACGGTGCCGCGCGATGGATCCTGCTCTCAACCCTAAGATTCAGCCGCTGCTGAACAGCCGTTGGCCGGCGTCCGTTTCGAAGCCCTCAGCAAGAGCTACCCCGGCCGTCGTGGTTCACCATCGGTACAGGTGATCCGCGAACTTGACCTCAGCATCGAGGACGGCGAGTTCCTGGTGCTGGTGGGACCCTCGGGATGCGGCAAGAGCACCTTATTAAGGCTGCTTGCAGGTCTGGAACGCCCCACGGCGGGGGAAATTGTCATCGGCGAGCGGCCAGTGAGCCAGGTGAGGCCTGGTCGTCGCGATGTGGCGATGGTGTTTCAGAGCTACGCGCTCTATCCCCATCTGAGCGTGCGCGACAACCTCAGTTTCGGCCTGCGGCGCAGCCGCCATCGCAACCTGCCCCAGCAGTTGCAGGATCAGCTCAGTCAGTTGAGCCGCAGACTTCCCGCCGTCCTGAGGGTGCGGTCGCCGCGAGAAGACTTGATTGAGCAGCGTGTTCAATCCGTCGCCGCGGCCCTTGAGCTGGAACCACTCCTGGACCGCCTGCCCAAGGAGCTCTCCGGCGGGCAGAAACAACGGGTTGCCCTGGGGCGTGCCATGGCTCGGAAGCCGGCCGTGTTTCTGATGGACGAACCGCTGAGCAACCTTGACGCCAAACTGCGCAACAGCACCCGCAGCCGCATCGTTGACCTGCAGCGGGAACTGGGCACCACAACGGTCTACGTCACCCATGATCAGGTGGAGGCCATGACCATGGGTCATCGCATCGCCGTGCTCAATCAGGGGCGCCTGCAACAGCTCGGAACGCCGATGGAGCTTTACCGATGGCCGTCCAATCTGTTTGTGGCTCAGTTCATCGGCAGTCCACCGATGACCATGCTTCCCGTGGTGATCGGCCCAGGCTCCACCTTGCTTCTTGGCCAGAAACGGCTATCGGTGGAGGGGCCTCTGGAGGCAGCCCTACCCGCACTGGAAGGCCAGACCATGACGGCGGGCCTGCGGCCGGAAGGCTGGCGTGTGGCACCGGCCACAAACCGCAACCTGCCGGCCTCGGTGATTCAGTGCGAAGTGCTGGGCAACGAGCAACTGGTCAGCTGCCGCCTGCACGATGGAGACCATCGGGTTCAGGTGCGTGCCGCCCCCGACTTGAAGCTCAAGCCCAACGATGTGCTGCACCTGGATCCTGAACCCAGTGGCTGGCGGCTGTTCGATGCCGACGGCGAAGCGATTGCTCGACAGGATCCCGTCGCTGACGGTCCCAAGCTGCCCGAGCTGAACTGATCAGTGGTCAATCACGGCCATGAGACGAGCACCGACTTCAACGGACCCACACCACACTGCAACCGCTGCCGCCATCGCCCTGCTCCGCGTCGGTGACACGATCGACGTAGGGCACCGTCTCCAGCCAGGCCCGCAGGCCACGCTTGAGCTTGCCGGTTCCGATCCCGTGGATCACCCACACCGGCCCATTGGCCCCCCGCAACTGTTCCTCCACAGCCGCCTCCGCTTCATGCACACGCATGCCGCGCACATCGAGGGTGTTTCGGCTGGTGCGCACCTGAGCACCTGAGCCGGGATTGATCCGAGCATTCACCTTCACCACCGGCTTTGCGGGCGGCTCCGGCTTGCGGCCGTCCAGACTTTCCACACCAGACAACTCCACCGTGCTGCGCATCACACCACAGCGCACGGTGAGCTGGGTGCCGTCGTCCGAGATCGCCAGCACCTCCGCCGCTTTGCCAAGGGCCAGAACCCGGATCCGCTCACCGGGTTCGGGTCTCCAGCCGGGCAAGGGCTGACGCCGTTCCGGTTCGGGGCGATGACGGTCCTCCAGCCGACGAAGGCGCTGGCCTGCCCGTCGTGCTGTTTCACCATCGGCGCGGTCATCCCGTAGCCGCCGGATCAGGGATCTCACCTCCTTCTGACCATCACGGATCGAGCGTTCCAGCCGTTGGCGCCCCTGCTCCTGGCGTTCGGCCGATTGCTGTTTCTGCTGCTGCCATCGCTGCAGCAGTTCGTCGTGGAGCAGCTCGGTACGGGCCAGCAGCGCTGCAGCATCCTCCGCCGCTGCCTGCTGCCGCTGCCGCTGTTCCTCCAGACCGCGGATCACACTGTTGACCTCTCCATCAGCAGCAGGGGCCAGCAACTGACGCGCCTCCTCCAGCACCTGGCCATCCAGCCCCAGCCGGCTGGCAATCGCGAGGGCATTACTGCGGCCAGGGATGCCCCAGAGCAGCTCATAGGTCGGAGAGAGGGTCTCGGCGTTGAAGGCCACCGAGGCGTTCTCAAACCGGGCGTCGTTGTATTTGAGGGCCTTGAGTTCGCCGAAATGCGTGGTGGCGATGGTGAGTCGGGCGCGGTCGGCGAGGGCCTTGAGCAGGGACGTCGCCAGGGCGGTGCCTTCACTGGGGTCGGTACCGGCCCCCACCTCATCGAGCAGCACCAACGACGGCGCGGGGCCGGACTGCAACGCCTCCAGAATCCGGCCGATTCGTTTGATGTGACCGCTGAAGGTGGAGAGGCTCTGTTGCAACGACTGTTCATCGCCGATATCTGCCAGAACCTGGGCGCACCACGGCAGGGTCGGCATCCCTGCACAGGGCAGCAGCAATCCTGCCCGGGCCATCAACGCCGCCAGACCGATGCTTTTGAGGGTCACCGTCTTTCCGCCGGTGTTGGGTCCCGTGATCGCCACCACCCGCAGGTCCGCAGACACCTCAATCGAAATCGGCACCACCGCCGGCCCACCGGAACGCTTGTGCTGCCAGACCAACAGCGGATGCCGCAGGGTTTGGAAGCGGAACGGTGCCTCCGGGGAAGCCTCCATGCGCGGAGCGGTGCCGCCGAGGAAGCGACCGTAACGGCCTCTGGCCAGGGCCAGATCCAGCTGCAGCAGGATCGACACCAGCTGCGCGAGCACAGGGTGTTCGTCTGCCACGGAGGCGCTGAGCGCGCTCAGCACCTTGCGTTCCTCCTCCCGGATTCGCCCCTCCAGGTCGGTCAGTCGATTACCGATCGTGAGTACGGAGCGGGGTTCGACGAACACTGTGCTGCCAGAGGCTGAGCTGTCGTGAACCTGACCCGCAACCTGTGCCACAGCGCCGGCCTTAACGGCCAGCACGGGGCGTCCATGGCGTTGGGCGATCACGCTGTCCTGGAGAAACGGTGCCAGGCGACGCAACAGGTCCTGCAGCTTGTCCCGGCGTTCCTGGCGCAGGCCCTGCCATTGCTGACGCAAACCAGCCAAAGGTGCACTGGCCCGATCAGCAATGCGCCCGCCTTCCTCGAGTGCAAACTTGAGCCGCTGCTCCAACTCCGGCAACGTCACCATTGTGTCGATCAGCGCCGAACAGGCCGGCCGGAGCTCAGGCTCATCGATCTGACGGCGCAGGCGCCGGGCAGCGGCCAGGGTCTCGGCGACAGCCAGGAGCTCCTCGCCCGAGGCCACACCGCCCTTGCTGCAGCGCAGCAGCACAGGTGTGAGGTCTTGCACGCCGCGAAAGCTGATACCGCCTTCGATCAGGTCATCGAGCACCGCCATCTCGACGGTCTCCGCCAACCGCTGCCGACTGGTCTCCAGGGTCTCGGGCAAGACAAGACTGCGAGCCGCATCACGCCCCATTCCGGTGGACGCGAAGCTTGCCAGGTGATCACACACCCTGGGCCACTCCAGCAGCTCCAGGGTTTCCTGGACAGCCTGATCGATCCCAGGTGTCGGGTCAGCAGCAGTTGGAGGGAATGCCACCGGGGGGTTCATAGAGCATTTCCAGCCAATTGCCTTCGGGATCTTTCAGATAAAAGGACGCGGTGCCATCGCGGTGATCGTGCACAGCACCGACATGCACGCCCTCAGCTTTCAGTCGATCGTGCACACGATCAACTTCCTGGCGATCGCGGAAATGAAAGGCGAAGTGGGGGCCAGCGGCCTTGTAGCCAGGCCCGAGCAACGCCAATCCATCACGGCCCTCACCCGCTTCCAGGTAGCACCAATCGTCTGCTTTCCAGACGAGGCGCATGCCGAGCGCTTGGAAAAACGCAACCGCTCTGGACACGTCCTGAACGCGAATCGCCACATGACCAAGACGATCAACCGTTGTCATCTGCAGCCAGCGACGATTTGCATTCTGAAGTGTTGGGACGCTGAACCGCTCAGCCCTGACGGAGCCATTGCGCAGCGTCACAGGCGTGATACGTGAGGATCAGATCCGCACCGGCGCGCTTGAAACTGAGCAGGGTTTCAAGAACCACCGCACGCTCATCAATCCAACCGCGCTCGGCGGCGGCCTTCACCATCGAATACTCGCCACTGACGTTGTAAGCGGCGATGGGCAGCTCCGACTCACCGCGGAGACGGTGAATGATATCCAGGTAAGCCAGACCCGGCTTCACCATCATGATGTCGGCACCCTCCTGCTCATCCAGCTGTGCTTCGGTGATGGCTTCCCTGGCATTGGC
>CAJWIC010000030.1 GCA_913040905.1 uncultured Synechococcus sp.
GTCTGCTCAACAAGGCCATTGGACGTCGGCTGACCTCCGTTGAGTGCTGCCTGCTGATCGATGAAGTAGCCGTCACGATCGTGGCCGGCAACATCCGTCGCAGTGCCGGCATGCGCCAGTTCGCCGCCGACGACAGCGCAGCGGCATCGGCCAAGGACAACCTCTGGCAGCAGGACGCCGAGGGAAACTGGCGCATCGACCCGGAGCGTGATGCGCTCCGGATGGCCAACCACACCCGCGTTTATCACACGCGTCCCAGCAAAGAGGTGGTGCTGGCTGCCGTGACCAAGCAGTTCCACTCCGGCGAAGGAGCCATCCAGTTCGCGCCGGAAGCGATCGCCCGCTCCAACGCCGATCTGCTCACCACCCCCGAACTGCGCAGCGAGTTCATCGAGATCTACTGCGATCAGGGAAAGGAGGAAGCTGGCCGCTGGCTGGTGGCCAACCATGGGCCCATCGCCACGGCGGAGCTCGAGCATCGCCTCAGCCGCTACGGCTTGAACCCCTGCGGCGAGATTCTCGGCGCCGATTTCCACTGCAACCTGGCGGAAATCCATCTCAATCAGATCGACCCCAGCGACGACGAGGGCCAGGCCGATGCCTTTCGGGCCGCAGCCCTGTCGGTTGCCTGCCTGCTGAATCACCGCTTTGAGGTGGACCGCTACCGCCAGAGCCGCGAGTGGGATCCGATCGTGGGCGTCAGCTTCACCGGTCTCTTCGACTTCTTCGTTCATGCCTTCGGCAGCGACTGGTTGCGTTGGTGGGAAGCCGGCCGGCCAGACAGCGAAGAAGGTCGTGCTTACAAGGCCAAGGAAGCGGCCTATCTGAGCCGTTGGAAGCAGGTGGTGAACGAGACGGTCTGGGACTACTGCGACCGCCACGGTCTCCGCCGCCCCAACCGCTGCACCACGGTGCAGCCCGCCGGCACCAAGAGCCTGTTGACCGGTGCGGCCCCTGGCTGGCATCCCCCCAAGGCACAACGCTTCATCCGCCGCATCACCTTCCGCAAGAACGATCCGGTGGCGATGGCCTGCATGGACTACGGCTACACCGTGGTGCCGTCGCAGTCCGACAAGGATGAGCAGGGTCGTCTGCTGGACGATCCCTTCGATCCCCGTTGCACCGAGTGGCTGGTGGAGATCCCCACAGAGGTGAGCTGGGCCAATCTCCCCGGCGCCGATGCGGTGGACATCAACGGCTTCTCGGCCATGGCTCAGTTCGACTTCTACATGCAGGTGCAGACCCACTACACCGCCCACAACACCTCAGCGACGATCGAGTTCCGCGAGAACGAAATCGAGCCCCTAGCGGAGGCGTTGCACAAGGCGATGGAGAACGGTGAGGGCTACATCTCCGCGGCACTGCTGGCGCGCTTCGACGCCAACGCCACCTTCCCGCGTCTGCCGTTTGAGCCCATCGATGCCGCCACCTACGAGCGGCTGCAGGCTGACGTGATCCAACGCCGCGTCAGCAACGATTTCTTCGAAGCACTGCAGCGCTATGACAGCGGCGAACTGAAGGAGGCCGGACCCGCCGGCTGTGATTCCGACAAGTGCCTGTTGCCGCTGGCCAAACCGGAAAACTGATCAGCGCATCGAGCTGACTTAAAATCCAAACGGCGTCTGACTGGTTCAGGCGCTGACCCCCTGGAGAGGTGGTCGAGTGGTTTATGGCTCTGGTCTTGAAAACCAGCGTGTCTTCACGGGCACCGTGGGTTCGAATCCCACCCTCTCCGCTTGTCAGTTCGACGCAACAGGCTTCAAGCCCCGTCCATGACGGGGCTTTTTTATTGCGGCTTAGCCACTCCATTTGCAGAACGACTCCCCCAACTGAGGGACGCTCCGGGGGACGGCACTCCCCCGAACAAGGGATACCGCGAAGCTACCCTTAAGGCACCCAGCAGTTGCCGTGCAGTTCCTGCAGAGCTACTCTGAAGTCGCTGAAGATGCGCTGGCGATGATCAAAGCGGCGACGCGGGAAAACCAGGTGAAGCTCACGGTGTCCGTGCCGCCAAGCCTCCATGTGCTGCTGCGCAGCTGGGCGCTCTGCGAAGGCCGGGAACTCACCAGCGTTGTGCTGCAGTGCGTTGAACTCTCCGTGCGGCAGCTGAAGAGCAACGGCGCCATTCCTTCGGCGGCCATTCGTGCCTACGAAAGCGCCTGCGACGAACGGCTGGCCATTGGAGGACTGTGACCATGACCCATTCCTTGGCCCTGTTCGAACAGGCCCTGCAGGCCCCGACGATGGAAGCTGTGATCGCCCTGAGCGAGCGGGTTCAGACCCTGGAAGCCAAACCGGAAGGCGTTGTCTATAGCGCCTACCGGGGCATCGATCAGACCCTTCTGGTCGGCTACACCGAAACCCTTGCGGCCACCACAGCCGAACATCAGCAACGGGGCTTTGAACTGATGGAAGCCCGACGCGGCACCCGCCGGGAGGAGCGTCTGCTGCTGCTCACCCTCAAGGAGATCGGCCTTCAGAGCAGCTACTGCGATGGCTGCTTCGATGCCGACACCGCCACGCTGACCCATCTCCAGCAGTTGGGCTGGCCCCTGGGTCGGCTGCACAGCCTTCGTGTGTCCAAAACCACCCGCAAACGCTTTCAGCGCGGCTAAGCGTCGTCTCCAACGGGTTGATGCATCGTGATCCGCCGCGCCAACGTCACCATCTCCTGCACTTGCGCTGCAGAAGCAGCCTCTTTCTGGCCCCTCTGTACCGCCCGGTAGTGGTCTGCCACCAACCAGGCACTCGTGGCCGGATCATCCGCAAATCGAGGAATCAGGTGAAGGTGCAGATGGGGAGCCCCTTCACCGAAGGCAATCGCATAAACCCGATCACAACCGGTGATCTGCTGCACGAGCCTGCTGGCATCGCGCACGGCCCCACCCCAGGACTGGGCTTCCGAGGGTCCGAACTCCAGCGGCCCACCGCAATGGCGCACACTGTCAAGCAACAACCATCCCGCCAGGGGAGCTGGATCAGGGTGATGTCGGAGCAGCCACAGCTCGCGGCGGCTGATCTCATACCGCTCCCGGCTCAGCGGATCCTGATGCAGGCGGCAAATGGCGCAGGTTTCAGTCATCAGGACAACATCCGGATCAGCATTTGGCCAAACCGCGGCCATTGCCGATCAGGCCGAGGTCAATGATCACGCCGATGGCCACCACCAGCCCGCCGTTGAAGGTGGACACGCCACCGAAGGCGGATGAGGCCAGCAGAAGCCAAGGGTAGTGGTGGGCAGCAGCAACAGACCGGCGACCGGCAACACCGGAGTCGGAACCGACATTCCAGAGAAGGGTTGCAGCACGAAGCTGCTGTTGAACAGCCACATCAACAGCAGGATCAAGCGTGGCGCCAGCTATCCGAGCGCAGCAAATAGGCACATGGCCGATGACTCATCTGACCCAGTCGTAGCCGGTCAGGTCTCCAGGGCGCAGTTAACGGCGATCTCGAAGGGAACAGCCGCATCAGGCAACTCCAGCAGGCTTGCCATCAGGCCGGCGAGATCCTGCGGCTGGGTCATCGAATCAGCCGGTACGGAGCGCACCGACCGGGCCATGGCGGTGTTCACCCAGCTCGGGCAGATCGCCGTCACCCGGATGCCGTGTGCAAAGCCTTCATTGCGCATCGACTGACACAACGCCATCAGGGCGAACTTGCTCACCGGATAGCCGGCCATTCGACCCTTCACCCGTTTCCCGCTCATCGAGACCAGCACCTGGATCCGACCATGACCTGAGGATTGGAGCGACGGCCAGGCGGCGCGGGTCAGCCACCAGGGCCCCATCACATTGATCCGCCACAGTTCCTCCAGCTCCCCTTCCTGGCCCTCCTCAAACAGCAGCGGCGTGCGGTGCAGGATCCCTGCGCAGTGGATCAGCGAATCGACACCGCCGGCCCAGCGGCTGGCGGCATCCACCAGTTCCACAGCCTGCTCGGGGTGGCCAGCGTCGTAGGCAACCGGCAGAACCCGCTCACTGTCCAGCAACGTTCCCTTGATCCCGGCCGGGTTCCGCAGCCCGAGGCAGAGGCGATAACCCTTGGCCAGCAGCTGCTCCGCCACAGCCCGGCCGATGCCGCGGCTGGCACCGGTGATCAGAACCGTCCGTTGCATCAGGGGGGGGAATACAGCGCATCAAGGAGCAGCTCAGGGTCCTGATGGACCTTCAACAGGGCGCGATGCTCCGCCGCCACAAAGCCATCAGCCACTGCTCCATCCAGGAACTGGAGCAGACCGTTGTAATAACCGGCCACATTCAGCAAGGCGCAGGGTTTGTGGTGAAAACGCAGCTGCAGCCAAGTGAGCGCTTCAAACAATTCCTCCAGGGTTCCAAGCCCCCCCGGCAACGCGACCATGGCATCGGCCAGTTCCATCATGCGCGCCTTGCGGATGTGCATGTCGGCCACGACCTCCAGGCGCGTGAGCCGGTGGTGGGCCACCTCGGCATCCATCAGCGCGTCAGGGATCACACCGATCACCTCGCCATCAGCCGCCAGCACCGCATCGGCCAAGGCCCCCATCAGACCAATCCGGGCGGCTCCGTACACCAGCCCCACACCGCGACGGGCCATCGCCGTTCCAAGAGCCGTAGCGCTTTGCAAATGCTCCGCAGCGTGGCCGGATCTGGATCCGCAGTAGACCGCGAGGCGTTGCATCGCTTATCAGGCCCCTCAGTCATCCATTCTCGGCCCTGGTGCTCCAGCAGCCCCCAGCAATCGCAAAGCCTGGAATCCTCGAAACAGCGATGGGACGGCCATGACCGACGCCACACTGCGGTTGAGCCTGATCCAGGAACACCGGATCCTCGACAAGGCGGCTGGGTTGAACGAACCCTCCGGTCTGACCCTCAACCATGACGGCAGCGCCCTGTACACCATCAGTGATGACACCAAGGCGGTGTTCCGGCTGGATCTGAAGGGCCGGCTCTCGATCGCTGAATCCTTCTTCATCGGCGTGGACGATCTTGAAGGGATTGCCATCAATGCCGATGGCAGCCAGCTCCATGCCGTTCAGGAGGAGACCAATGCGGTGATCAGCATCGACATCGCCAGTCGGCGCGAACTCAGCCGTCGTCCTCTGGCGGCGATGGCCAACTTCGCCAGCATCGCGCGCTATTTCCCGGATCCACCGGACAACAAAGGGCTGGAGGGGATCACCGTCAACACCCGCACGGGCCACTTGTTCGTGGTCAAGGAAGGCCGCCCAGGGCTGCTGATCGAGCTGGATGGCGAGGGGAACAGCATCCTTCAGGCACGCCTGCTCAACGACCGCAACGGCTTCGTGCACCCGACGGTGGGGGCTGAGAAACTCGACTTCTCCGGCCTCAGCTACGACGCCGAACGCAACACGATCTGGATCACCAGCGACAAAGGCCAGTGCCTGTTTCACTACGACTGGGACCAGGACCGGGTGCTGCAACGCCTCGATCTGATCGTCGAAGACAAGAAGAAACCCAAACGGATCCGCAAATCCGAGGGGGTGGCGATTGATCCCGCCCGTCAACGGCTGTATGTGGTGAGCGAACGGGATGGGATGCTCTACGTGTTCAGGCTTCACACCGATGGCTGAAGCCAGACGAGTGCTGATCACGGGCGCCTCCAGTGGGATTGGACGCCATGCAGCCCGGCGGATGGAACAGGAGGGGCACCGACTCACCCTGATCTGCCGCAATCACCAACGGGCAGCCGAATCCCTCGACTGGATCGATCCGACCACCCGTGTGCTCGAGGCCGACCTCGCCGACCTGGAGCAGGTCGACACGCTCTGCGCAACGCTGCTGCAAGAACAGGAGCCGATCGATGCTCTGGTGCTGAATGCAGGGTTGCAGTACGCCGGTCATCGCCAACCACGCTGGAGCCGTCAGGGCATTGAGCTCACCCTGGCCGTCAACCATCTCGCCCATCAGCTGATGCTGATGAGGCTTTTGCCGCTGCTGCTGCAAGCCGACGAACCACGCGTCGTGATCACCGCCTCGGAGGTCCACAACCCCACCTCGGGCGGTGGCCGCGTCGGCAGCCCTGCAGGGCTTGGAGATCTGGCCGGTCTCCGCAGCGGGGCAGGATCTGCGATGGTCGACGGCAAAGAACGTTTTGACGCCGACAAGGCCTACAAGGACAGCAAGCTCTGCAACCTGCTGATGGGGCAGGAACTGGCCCGCAACCAGCCCAGGCTGCCGGTGATCGCCTGGAGCCCGGGGCTGGTGATCCCGCGCAGTCAGGACGGATTCTTCCGTGAAAGCCGCCGCGCCAATCCACTGGGTCAGACCCTGTTCGGCGTTGTGGCCCGTGATCTGCTGCGGTTGACGGAATCGATTGAGAACGCCGGTGACCTGCTCACAAGACTGGTGCTGCAGTTGAACGCCCAACCGGGCTTCCAGTACTGGAGCAACAGCCTGACCCGTCCGGGGCAGCATCGCTTCGAGCCGACGGCTCCTTCAGCCGAGGCGTGCGACCCCGAGACAGCAACAGAGCTGTGGCGTCTCAGCGATCACCTGATCGCGACGGCGCTGGCGGATCAATGTTGAAGCGGTAGACCCGATTGGGGATAACGCTCACGTTGAGGTCGAGATCCTCGAGGCCCAGAGCCTTCGAGCGTTCCAGCATGTTGCGTTGCATCGTGTCGATGCTGGCCTGATTGAGCAGATCCTCCGGGGCATTGAGCACCAGATCAACGCTGGCTTTGTTCTCGGCAACCCGGACGCTGCTGTACATCAACCGCACTCGGGTCCAGAGGCGGGGGTTTTTCTGAGCCATTTTCAACCGCTTGATCTGGCCGGCTTTGATCCGGCCGAATTCGGCATCCAGTTCCTGGCGAACACTGAAGTCATGCAGTGATGACGACAGGGGAATGCAAAGCAGGCCCAGCAAACCGAGCCACAACACCAGATTCCGCCAGCATCGGCCGACGGATCCGTATTGCTGAAGAAGGAAGACCACCAGGCTGGCCACGGCGATCCCGATCAGGTTGGCCAGGAACAGCAGAAAGGACCCCTCGGCGATCTGATTGGTCAGGCCAGCAACGGTGCCGCGACCGAACACCGCCACGACATCGTCACCCAGGGTGAGCCCGATGCCACTGACGCAGAGCGGGGGCACCAGGGCGACGGCGATCGCCACACCAGCGATGGAGTTCGACAGCCGCTCCCGCGTCATCGAAAACGACCCCGCAACAGCTGCCGCCACCGCAATGCCGAGATCGATCAGGTTCGGCGATGTTCGAGCTGTGATTTCCGACTGCACGTGGCCGATGCCCAGCAGCAGGCTGATGATTGCGGACGTGCTGACCACAGCGGTCACCCCCAGGGTCACCGTGACGGCTGAGCGACGGATCAGCTGTCCGTCGCTGACGGCCAGCCCGAAGGCCAGGCTGAGGATCGAATCCATCAACGGCGCAACGATCATCGCTCCGATCACCACCGCGGTGCTGTTGGAGATCAATCCGAGGGTGGCGATCACAGCAGAGCTGATCAGCAGCACAAAAAACCCCAGTGAGGGCTTCGAGGAGGCGATGCGTGTCTCGTAAAGCTCAACCCGGGGGACTTTGGTTTCCAGATTGACCGCCCAGTGGCCGGAGAGCGAATCGGCGAAGCGCAGGATCGGGTTGGTCGTCGTCACGGCACGCTGGCCGAATTGTGGAGACAAACCTGATGACGGGGCAACTGGCCGCCATCGGTGCAGCGCTCTCCTGGACGCTGGCCTCAGGCCTCTGGCGGTCGGTCTCCGGAGCTGGATCAGCCCTGACCCTCAACGGTCTGAAGAACGGTCTGGCCTGCCTGCTGTTTCTGCCGGTGCTGCTGACCATCCCCTGGTTGGACAACAAAGACGCGGTGATCGGGTTGTTGCTCAGTGGCGCGATCGGCATCGCCGCAGGCGACAGTTTTTATCTGGCGGCACTGCGCAGGCTGGGGACGCGGCGCACCCTCACCGTGGAGGCCCTGGGCCCGGTGCTGGCCAGCATCGGCAGTGTCGTGATGATGGGAGAAATGCTCTCCAGCCGGGCCTGGATTGGCGCAGCTCTGGTGACCGTCGCCGTGATGCTGGTGGCGGGGTCAGGTGAAGCGAACAGCAGAGATTCCGCTGGAGTGTTGCTGGCGCTCACCGCTGTGATCTGTGGTTTGACGGGAGCGTTCCTGGCACGGCAGGTGTTGATCAGCAGCGGCCTCTCACCAATCCAGACGGCAGCGATCCGCCTGTTGGGGGGATGGCTGGCGCTGCTGCCTGTTCTGGGTCGGAGCGGCGGCAGCTGCTGGCCGATGCCGGCAACCGGCCGGATCAGGATCCTGGTGGCGACGGCACTGGGCACAAACCTTGGAATCGCCCTGCAGCAATTGGTGTTTCAGCAGATGGCCGTCGGGCCGGGGGTCACCCTGATGAGCACAGCACCGGTGATGGCATTGTGCATCGGCCACTGGGAAGGGGATCCGATTCAGGCCCGCGGGGTGGTGGCCGCCGGATTGGCGGTGGCCGGGGTGGCCTGCATCAGTCTCTGAAGGGAACTGCGAATCGCATCGGCAGCGTCAGGTTGCAGGGACAGCACCACCAGATCAGCACCGCAGCCGGAATCAGGCGTCCAGGCGGTGGGGGGTGAGGCTTCAAACCAGCTGTTCAGCCGAGGACCGACCATCTGAATCTGGAGCGGCAACGCTTTGCCGGACAGCCACAGGCGACCTTTGAGCCGGAGCACCTGATAGTCCCGGACCAATTGGGGCAGCAGGGCCTCCACGGCGGAGCGATCCAGAACGCCATCCAGTTGCAGGCTCTGGCCCACCACCGCCACATGACTGTGATCGTGATGACTGTGGTCGTGATGGTCGTGGCTGTGATCGTGATGGTCGTGGTCGGGGTCGGGGTGGTGGTGATCCAGTCCCAGCACAACAGCGGCATCCACCTGGCCCTGGGCCACCGGCAGCAGCGCGGTGCCCTGTCTCACCTGATCGGCAAGGGACGCCTGAACAGCTGACAGCGGAGCGGATTCAAGCCGGTCCGCACGGCTGATCAGCACCAGATCGGCTGCCTGCAACTGGTCGTTGAACAGCTCGTCAATCGCTGTGATGTGATCAAGGCTTGGATCCTCCTGACGCTGACGCTCGAGCGCGTCGCGATCAGCGACTGGACTTCCCGCCGCAAGGGCCTCGCCATCCACCACCGTCACCACACCATTCACATGAACGCGGCTGCGGATCTCCGGCCAGTCCAGGGCCTGCAGCAAGGGACGCGGTAAGGCCAGACCACTGGTCTCCACCACGATGCCGTCCAGCTGATCTGCCCGCTCCAGCAGACGTTCCATCGTCGGCAGGAAGTCGTCCTGAACGGTGCAGCAAAGGCAGCCGTTGTTGAGCTCCACCAGACGGCCGTCAATTTCTTCGTCCGGGCAGAAACCACAGCTTCTGATCAAGTCGCCATCCAGGCCGACACTGCCGAACTCATTCACCATCACGGCCAACCGCTGGCCACTGCTGGTCAGCAGATGGCGGAGGACCGTGGTCTTGCCCGCCCCCAGAAAACCTGTGATGACGGTGACGGGAAGACGCTGAGCCATACGGATCAAGGGCGACAACCCAGGCTCTCACGGGTGGAGACGCCACTGCTGGGGTTGACGCCATCGGCGCGGGAGCAGAGCGCACGTTGCTGGGGCAGATCCATCACCGCATTGGTGAAATCAGCTCCATCGATCACGGCGTCGGCAAAGCGGCTCTGCATCAACATCGCGTTGGTGAAGTTGGCACCGCGCAGGTCGGCTCCATCAAAACGACTGGCAAAACCCACCACATCCGAAAGGTCTGCATTGCGGAGGTCTGCCCCTTGCAGCTGGGATGTGTTGATCACCGCACCTCGCAGATCCGTTCCACTCAGATCGACCTCGCGTAAATCAGCCTTGAGGAATTCCTTCTCTTTCAGATCAAGGCCGTGCATATCGGCGCTGATCTCCTGCACTGCGAACTGGCCACGCAGCTCGGGAGCGGTGATCGCCTGAACGGAATCGGTCCACAGAAGGGTGCTGAGCACCACCAGGATCGCCGCCACCAGGGAGGCCGGACGGAGAAGGGCGCGCATGGGACCGGTAATTTGAGCGCTCACGTTATGGCAACTGCCGGCGGAGCGACGCGTCATGGCCATGAGTCTGCGGGTGGTGGTCCCACCCCATCCACTGATCGGACACTGGCTCGCGATGCTGCGCCATCGGGAGACACCGTCATCCCTGTATGCCACGGCCATGCAGGAGCTGGGCCGCTGGCTGACCTATGAGGCCCTGAGGGACTGGCTGCCGCACCGACAGGAACGCATCCCGACCGATCACGGCGAAGTCGACGCCACCGTTGTGGAAGCGGGCATCCCACTGCTGGCAATGCCAATTCTTCCTGCAGGACTGGAGCTCTGGCAGGGAGGACGTCATGTGCTTCCGGATGCTGCGCTCTGCCTGGACGGCGTCCCTGGGGGCATCGGCGCCAACACCGGTGTGATTCTGTTCGTCGACCAGGTCAGCGATGGTGAAGGGGTGCTCAAGGCTCTGCAGCAGCTGCAGGACCAGGGGGTGGATGGACGGCGGATCCGTCTGATCACGGCGCTCTGCGCCAGCCCAGGCCTCAAGTTGCTTGGAGAAGCGGTCCCCGATCTGACGCTGCACACCGCTTGCATCGATGAAAGCCTCACCCCGGAGGGCGGCATCGTCCCCGGCATCGGTGATCCAGTGCAACGGCTGCGGTTCAGGTCTGCGGGTCGCGACTAGATTTCAACGAGGCAGGTTGAGCGCATGGGACATCAGCACGAGACCGGTTCAGGCACCCTGTCCACCCTGGTGGCCGGAGCGGTGATCGGGGCTGCAGGACTGGCCTGGTGGCTGCTGAACGAAGCCGATCGTCGTCGCCGCATCGGCCAACAGCGGGCCATGCTCCATGCCCCGCGGATGCAGGACGGTTCCGAGGTGCTTGAGCACGGTGAGAACGGTCTGCTGGAGCAGCGGGTCGAACGACTCAATGCTGAAATCGCCCGCGTGCGAGCCCAACTGGAGCGCCTCGGATCGGAGGACTGAGCGCTCGGTAGGTTGGCGGGATTGCCACCGGCACAGATCTCCGGCCCATGCTCCGTTCCGACGCCGTCACCCAGGGAATTCAGCGCTCGCCCAACCGCGCCATGTTGCGGGCCGTCGGTTTCGGTGATGAAGACTTCGGCAAACCCATCCTGGGCATCGCCAACGGTTACAGCACGATCACGCCCTGCAATGTGGGCCTGAACGAT
>CAJWIC010000031.1 GCA_913040905.1 uncultured Synechococcus sp.
AGCACTCCCTTGGTAAGGGAGAGGTCTCGAGTTCAAGTCTCGACAAGGGCTTTCATCACTGCAGATACACCGCTGCTGATTGCGGCTCGAGGCTTTGACCATCGCAGGTGCCACAGCTCCAGAGCACGGAGCCTGCCGATTGAACGTCAATGGAAGTCGTGGTGCTGCGGTTGACCCAGACGCTGCAACCGCCAGGGGTCCTTCCCAGCAATCCGTCGCGTCCGATCGGTTCCCAGAGCAGATCCCCACGGGTGAGCTCCGGATGGTTGCGCCGCAGGTCGGCCAGACCGGCAATGGTGGGTCTCAGATCCGCAGCCCAGGGTTGATCCCAGGGGAAGGCTTCACGGCAAGCGGGTTCCGGACCTCCGGACAATTCAGTATCAGGGCCACCGGCCAGTGCCGCTTCGGTGCCGTAATACACGCAGGGAGCACCTGGCTGAAGGAAAAGCAGTAGCAGAGCAAGCTTCAGGGCCTTCACATCCCCATTGAGGCTGTGCAATGCCCGGGGGACATCGTGGCTGTCCAACAGGTTCATCTGAGCTCGGTTCACGGCTGGCCGATACCACCCGGTCGTGGTGCTCCAGATCTCGAGCAGCGCCTCGCTGCTGAGGGGGTTGAGCGGATATTCCGGATTGCGATAACCCTGACGCAACCGATCTCCTGCCACCCAGCCGAGGCTGCTCCAGCCGAGGCGGTAATTCATCACCCCATCGAAGTGCTCGCCCTGCAGCCAGGCCCGGGCATCACCCCAGATCTCACCAACAATCCAGGCGTCAGGGTTGACATCACGCACCACCCGACGGAAATCCACCCAGAACTCAGCGGGCACTTCAGCAGGCACATCCAGTCGCCAACCGTCGATGCCCCGTTCCAGCCAGAAACGCCCCACCTCGAGCAGGTGATCCCGCACCGCGGGATTGGCATGGTTGAACTTGGGAAGATCAGGTACGGCCCACCAGCAGTCGTAGCCACAGTCCTCGCCCTCGGCCGGATAGGGCTGCACCGGCCAGCGGTGCACATGGAACCAATCCCGGTAGGGAGAGTCCTGACCGTTTTCCACGAGGTGATGGAAGGCCCAGAAGCCACGACCGCAGTGGTTGAACACACCATCCAGCACCAGCCGCATGCCCCGCTGATGCAGAGCAGCGATCAACGCATCCAAAGCAGCATTCCCCCCCAGCAGGGGATCGACCTCGAAGT
This sequence comes from uncultured Synechococcus sp., assembly GCA_913040905.1. Next base: position 1,201 of record CAJWIC010000031.1, read on the forward strand.
AGTCGTAAGCGTGGTATCGGTGATTGGCGGCAGAGCTGAAGATCGGCGTCAGGTACAGGCAACTGATCCCCATGGCCTGCAGCTGATCCAGTGCCTCGATCACCCCGTAGAGATCCCCCCCTTGAAAGCCCTGCTCTCGGGGATCACTGCCCCAGGGCTTCAGCTCCAGATGCCGCTGCGCCTTCACCTGACCGCTGCGGCGGAATCGATCCGGAAAGATCTGATAGATCACAGCATCGGCCACCCAGGCCGGAGGGTCACCGAAGGGCGTGGAGGACACCATGGCCTTTCCAGGCAGCAATCCCCTCGCTAGCAGGGGGGAAACGAGTCGGCCATGGCAGATCAGCCTCTCCTGTTGGCGCTGGATCAAGGCACCAGCAGCTCCCGCGCAGCAGTGTTTGACGTCAAGGGTGACCTCGTGGCCAGTGCGACGGCCCCCCTGCCGATTCAGTACCCCGCCGATGGCTGGGTGGAACAACACCCCAGCGACATCTGGAACAGCCAGAAAACAGCGCTGCAGGATCTGCACCAGCAGCTCGATCAGGAGCAACGTCAGGCGGTGGTGAGCTGCGGCATCACCAACCAACGTGAAACCACTGTGCTCTGGCGTCGCAGCAGCGGCAGCCCCTGCGGTCCGGCCCTGGTCTGGCAGGACGGCCGTACCGCTGACATCTGCCACGCCTGGAAAGCGGCCGGCCTCGAAACCACGTGGTGCCAGCGCACCGGCTTGCTGCTGGATCCCTATTTCAGCGCCAGCAAGATCCGCTGGATGCTCGAGCATCAGCCCGAAGCCAAAGCCGCCGCAGCCCAGGGCGATCTGTGCTTCGGCACGGTGGAGTGCTGGCTGCTCTGGAACCTCACCGGAGGGCAACGCCACGGCAGCGACATGAGCAATGCCAGCCGCACGCTGCTGATGGATCTTGAGCAGCGTTGCTGGGTGGAGGAATTCCGGGAGCACACAGATCTCCCTGGGAGTGCTTTACCGGAACTGCTGCCCTGCCGAGGAGAGTTCGGACACATCGCAGCGGAACTCCCCTTCGGCGGATTGCCAATTCAGGCCCTTCTCGGTGATCAGCAGGCCGCGACCCTTGGTCAGCTCTGTCTGGAGCCCGGCGAAGCCAAATGCACCTACGGCACTGGAGCCTTTCTGGTGATCAACACCGGCAACAGCATCTGCCGCTCCAACGCTGGACTGCTCAGCACCCTCGGCTGGACCGATGCTGACGGCACGCCCACCTACTGCCTTGAGGGCAGCCTGTTCAATGCAGGAACCGTGGTGCAGTGGCTGCGGGACGGTCTGCAGATCATTGAGCGAGCGGATGAGGTCAACGCCCTGGCGCAGTCGGTGCCGGACAGCGGCGGCGTGATGCTGGTGCCTGCCTTCACCGGTTGGGGGACTCCCCACTGGGACCCCCAGGCCCGCGGGGTGCTGGTGGGGCTCACCAGGGACAGCAGCCGCGGCCACATCGCCAGAGCGGCCTTGGATGGCATCGCCCTGTCGGTGGCCACCCTGGTGGAGCTGGCGGAGCAGGCCCTCGGCCATGGCCTGGGGGAGCTGGCGGTGGATGGCGGGGCTGCAGCCTCCGATCCCCTGCTGCAGGTTCAGGCGGACAGCACCGGCCTGACGGTGCGTCGCCCCCGGAACCTGGAAAGCACAGCCCGCGGCATTGCTCTGTTAGCGGGTATGCAATGCGGCCTCATCCCCGATCTGTCCGCTATCGCCGCCCACCGGCAGGACGATGTGCAGCGCTTCGAACCGCAGATCAACACCGAGCGGCGCAGGCACATGCGTGATCGCTGGAATGACGCCGTGAACCGCAGCCTGGGCTGGCATGGCTGAGCACAACGTTGACCTGCTGGTGATCGGAGCCGGAGCCAGCGGAGCAACCGTGGCCATGGAGGCTGTGCGAAGGGGGTTGACGGTGGCATTGCTGGATGCCGGCGACATCGGCGGCGGCACCAGCTGCCGCAGCACCAAGCTGCTCCATGGCGGGGTCCGCTACCTGGAGCTGGCGTTCAAGACCTTCGACCTGGCCCAGCTGCAACTCGTCAGGGAAGCGCTGCTGGAGCGTGGTCACTGGCTGGAACAGGCGCCGTTTCTCGCCCAGCGGCTCGAGCTGGTTCTACCGACAGACACGCTTTGGGGCCAGCTCTACTACCAGGCGGGGCTTGGTCTCTACGACCTTCTGGCCGGCCAGCAACGCATCGGCCGCAGCCGTGGCATCAGCCCTGACGCCCTGCAGCAGTCCCTGCCGAGGCTGAAACCCGGCCGTGGAGGGGTGGCCTACAGCGATGGGCGTTTCGATGACGCGCGGTTAAATCTGCTGCTGGCACGCACCGCCGAACAGGGGGGCGCCACCCTGCGCACCCGCTGCCGTGTGGTGGGATTCGAGCGGACTGCCGATGGGCGTCTCAATGCCGCCATCAGCGAAACCGCCACGGGAATGCAGGAGCGCTGGACCGCTGGGGTGATCGTCAATGCCACCGGAATCCAGGCGGATTCAATTCGCCAGCTGGCGGATCCGCAGGCAGCCCCGCGCATGCTCACCAGCCGTGGCTGTCATCTCGTGCTGGAGCAGAACCTCTGTCCCGGCGGTCTGGGTCTGCTGGTGCCATCCACAGCGGATGGACGCGTGCTGTTCATGCTGCCCTTCCACGGCCGAACCCTGGTGGGGACCACCGACGCCCCCTGCGCGATCGATGCGGCCACCACCCCCACAGACGAGGAGGAGACCTACTTGCTGGGGTACGTCCGCCAATGGTTCCCAGGCTTATCAGATCCCACCGTGACCAGCCGCTGGGCCGGAGGTCGGCCGCTGCTCCGCCCGGCAGGGGACAGCCTCGACAGCAGCCGCTTGGTGCGGGAGCACGAGGTGGAGCAGCTGCCTTGTGGACTGGTGAGTGTGATGGGTGGCAAATGGACCACCTGCCGCCCCATGGCGTACGACACCCTGCAGGCGATTGCCCGCCAGCAGGGACGTCCCCTTGCCGCGCCCCAACCCCTCCCACTGCTGGGGAGCGGAAAGACCCCGGCAGAAACGCGTCAGCGGCTCAGGGAGCAGGCCATCCAGCTGGAGGATCTGCTGCCGGACGGGCCCCTAAAGGATCAGCAGATCGCCCACCTGCAGAGCAACCATGGCCTGAAGGCCCTGCCTTTGATCTCTGGCATCGATCCGGGTCAGCGCGAACCGCTGAGTCGTGTGATTCCCCTTTGCCAGGGAGAGATTGACCACGCCATCCGACAGGAGCACGCCCGCAGTGCCAGCGATGTTCTGGCCCGGCGCTGCCGGCTGGCGATGGTGGATCTGGCGGAGGCTCGCCGGCTGCAACCACTGGTGGAGGAGCGACTGGATCAGCTCACGGGCACGGCGGTATCCACTTCACCGATCAACCACCAGTTGATGCCGTAAGGAGGCAGGTTCACGAACCATTCGCGGCTGGCCAGCGGGAATTCACAACCCCACATCACCTCGCGGGTCCGCAGGCCTTCCCAGGCCGTGAGATCCAGGCTAAAGGACGCACCAGCGGCCGTGACATTGGCCGCCACCAACACCGTCATGGCCTCGGTGGCGCGGACGTAGACCAGGGCGCCGGGATGGCTGCAGGGCAACAGCTGGAAGAGTCCGTGGGCGAGGGCCGGCAGCAAACGCCGGCAGGTGAGCATGCGTCGGTGCCAGTTCAGCAAGGAACCGGGCAGCTGTTTCTGCACCTCAACGTTCACGACTCGGTAGTCGTATCCAGGCGCCGTGATCGGGGGAAGCACGAGTAATGGGTCGGGAGCCGAGGAGAAGCCCCCGTTGCGGGCCGGTGTCCAGGCCATCGGTGTGCGGTTTGGATCCCGATCCCGCAACCCCGGCCAGTCCCCCATCCCAAGCTCATCGCCGTAATACAGACAGGGCATGCCTGGAAGGCTGTAGATCAGGCCATGGAGCAGACGGTTGGAGCGGGGGTCGCCGTTGAGCAGCGGCGCCAGACGACGGTTGATGCCCCAGTTGAGCCAATGCCCCTGCCCCTGGGGTAACCCCACCCGGATCGACTGGATCACCTCATCTGGAATCAGGTGACCATCCCCCAGCCAGAGTTCGTCGTGGTTGCGAAGTGGCAGGGCCCAGCGCGGTCCCTCCACCGCCTGTTCCGCCTCATCGAGGCAAGCCCGCAGCTGACTGGTGCTGCCGGACGCAACAGCCGCGAAAAGGTGGGCTGTCAACACGAAGTTGAAGGCTCCATGCAATTCGTCCTCCGCCAGATAGGGGGCTGCTTCCTGAACCGGTTGAATCGCTTCGCCAAGCAACAGCACCTCGCGTCCCCTCTCATCCACGCGGGCCCGCAGGCGTCGAAGGAAGGCGTGGGTTTCCGGCAGCCCTTCACATCGGGTGCCCTCCTCCTCAAACAGAAACGGAACCGCATCGAGGCGAAAGCCGTCGACACCACGCTCCAGCCAGAAGTCGACCACCTCGAGCATGGCCTCCTGCACCCACGGATTGGCGTAGTTGACGTCTGGCTGATGGCGCAGAAAACGATGCAGGTAGTACTGCTCCGCCACCGGATCCCACTCCCAGTTGGAGGATTCGAAATGACGGAACAGCACCGGCGCATCGCCGTAGCGGGATGGGTCGTCACTCCAGACGTAAACATCCCGCTCGGGACTGCCTTTTGGAGCCCAGCGGGCCCGCTGGAACCACGGGTGAAGGTCGCTGGTGTGGTTCAGCACCAGATCGAGAATCACCCGCATGCCCTGGCTGTGGGCAGCCGTCAGAAAACGGTGAAACGACGCCAGATCCCCCAGGTCAGGGTGAATGTCCTTGAAGTCGGTGATGTCGTAACCGCCATCCCGCAAGGGGGATGGGTAGATCGGCGTGAGCCAGAGGGTCTTCACCCCGAGCCAGCGCAGATAAGGCAAGCGTGAAGCCAGACCCTTGAAATCGCCGATGCCATCGCCGTTGCCATCAGCGAAGCTGCGAACGATGAGTTGATAGATGACCGTGCCGGTCCACCACGGCATGGTTTGGCTCATCCCCCGGATGCCGCTGCACCACTGCTAGACCCGACAGGCCCAATCGTCAGCCCCGTGCCCCTGTCCATCGACGAACTCCGCCGCATGCAGGACAGCGTGGGGCGTGGTCTGACCCGACCTGCCACCTGGCGTCAGAAGCAACTGCAGCACCTCGCCGAGCTGCTCGAACAACACGAACAGAAGGTGCTCGAAGCCCTGGCGGCAGATCTGGGCAAACCACCCACCGAAGCCTTCTTCGAAATTGTCGCGTTGCGCCAGGAGCTGAAGCTGGCCCAGCGCCAACTTCGCCGCTGGATGCGGCCCCGGCGGGTTTCTGTGCCCCTGGCCCAGCGTCCTGGCCGGGCGGATGTCATCCCGGAGCCCCTGGGTTGTGTTCTGATCATCGGTCCGTGGAACTATCCCTTCTCCCTGACGCTTCAGCCCTTGATCAGCGCCCTCGCCGCCGGAAACACGGCGGTGCTGAAGCCCTCCGAAAACGCACCAACGGTGGCGTCCCTGATCAGCCGCCTGATTCGAGAGCACTTCGCGCCTGAGGTGGTTCGGGTTGAACTCGGGGATGGAGCCGTCGCGGCGGAGCTGGTGGCTCTGCCGTTCGATCACATCTTCTTCACCGGCGGTGGCACCATCGGGCGCAAGGTGCTCGAAGGCGCCGCAGCGCATCTCACGCCGGTGACGCTGGAGCTAGGAGGGAAAAGTCCTGCCCTGGTGCTGGAAGGTGCGGATCTGACCGTGAGTGCACGGCGACTGATCTGGGGCAAGGGACTCAATGCCGGCCAGACCTGCATCGCGCCGGATCACCTGCTTGTGCAGCCCGCACTGAAGGCTCCGCTTCTAGAGGCCATGGCCTCCGCCCGAACCGAAATGTACGGAAGCGACCCGATGGCATCCGAGCAGCTCGCCTGCATCGTCAACGATCGCCAGTTTCAACGTCTGGAGGCCCTGCTGAACAGGGCGCAGAAAGACGGTCGCGTTCTGATCGGCGGCGAGATCAACCGTGATCAGCGGCGCATCGCTCCCACGGTGATTCGGGTGGACGACCGTCAGGATCCCCTGATGGCCGATGAACTGTTCGGCCCCCTGCTGCCGGTGCTGGAGCTGACGGACCTCCCCCAGACCCTGGCTGAGATCCGTCAGGGGCCGAAACCCTTGGCGCTATATCTCTTTGGAGGCAACGCGGCGCAACAGCAACTAGTGCTGGACACCACAAGCTCCGGTGGGGTCTGCCTCAACGATGTGGTGATGCAAGCGGGTGTGCCGGATCTGCCTTTCGGCGGCGTTGGCGGTAGCGGCATGGGCAGTTATCACGGTCAGGCTGGCTTCGAGACCTTCAGCCATGCCAAGGCTGTGCTGCGACGTCCCTTCCGCTTGGATTTCAAACTGCGTTATCCCCCTTACGGCATGGATCTCAACCTGCTGAGGCGGTTGGCGGGCTGATGTGCCAACAATCCCGAACTTCCCTGATGCTGCAATCGCTCTAGAGGACTGGCGCTTCAGCCCAGGCACCGTATCGTTCGGTAATCTGCTGCGGATGCATGGGCTGCAAAGGGCTCGGGCTACTTGTACTGACTGCTCTTCTCCCGCTGTCAGCGACGGCTGCGACGATCACGGTGCGATCCGGTGAGACGCTTTCGGAGATTGCCGATCGCTACGGGGTGAGCACCCGACAACTCATGCGTCTCAACGGACTGCGTGACTCCGACTACATCGAAGCAGGCAGCCGACTTGAGATCCCCGGTCCGCGGGTCAGTGCGGGACCAGGGCGCCACAGGGTTCAGCCCGGCGACACCCTGGACGACATCGCAGCTCGCTACCGCGTGAGCAGCAGGGATCTGATGCTCGTGAACGGCCTGCGCAACGCCAACCACGTGGAAGCTGGACAAACGCTGAAACTGCCCAGCAATGCCGTGATCGCTCAATCCAGGCCGAAGCCGGCTCCGATCAACGTGACGCCAGGGGCCAGCGAGCACACCGTGGAGCGCGGGCAGACCCTCACCCAGATCGCCAGGGCCTACAAACTGCCCGTCGCCACCCTGATCGACATCAATGCCATCAGCAATCCGAACAAGGTGACCGTGGGCACCACGCTCTACCTAAAAGCTCCGGACCTACCCCTGGCCCAGGCAGAGCCCAATCCAACGGCAAAGCCTCAACCCCAACCCAGCAAGACAGCATCACAAGTCGCCATCACAAGCACGCCTCAAGCTCAGCCGAAACCGCAACCCACAGCCGTCGTGGCCAAGGGTGCTGACTGGCGGACCTATGGCCCACTGCAGGTGGATTGGGCGAACTGGCAACCGATGGGGGGAAGCCAGGTGGTACCGAGCCTGAACGCTGACGGCCAGGCGCTTTATCTGGCTGTGAACTGCGACGCCGAGAAGCTGAATGTCACCGGTGCAGACGGCAGCTGGAAAACATGGGCCTCACCCAAAAGCCGTTTTGAGAAGGATCTGATCAAGGACCGCTGCCAGGCGAAGGCTTGAATCAGGCGGCAAAGTCCAGCGGCCAGGGACGCTCCAGATAACGCCGACCGCTCTCCCGCAGCTGTAACCGCTGAACGCCGTCATTGCTCTCGCGGATGAGCTCTTCCTGAACAAGACGTCGGGCCAACCAGGTCCAGCGATCCCCCTGACCGGTTTCGTGGAGAGCAAGGTGCTCGCCGAGTCGGCGCATATCGGTGCCATCGAGCTCCTCCAGATGCGTCAACAGCGTTGTTGCCTGGCGCGACCAATCCTTCCGCTTGGGTGAAGCGCAGCATCGATCACAGCGGCCACAGGGATCCACGAGCTCGCCCACCGCCAACAGCAGCGCCTGCTCACGACACATCTCTCCTTCGGCCACCGCCTCCATCCGACGCAATTGCTGCTGAGCCAGATCCAAGCGATGGCGCTCATCAGGATTGGTGTCCCGTCCAGCGGACGCCTGCATCGCCCAACCAAGACTGGTGCGATCTCCCGGAGAGAAGAGCACCAGACACCGGGCCGGCAAACCGTCCCGCCCAGCCCTGCCGGATTCCTGGAGATACCCCTCCGGAGTGGCAGGAAGATCGAGATGCAAGACCAGTCCCACATCACCGCGATCAACACCCATGCCGAAGGCCACCGTTGCCACAAGAACGGGCCTGTCCTGCTCCAGAAACTGCGTCAGTGCGGTCTGACGCGTGGCTGGGTCCAGACCGGCGTGATAAGGCGTTGCCGCCACTGACTGGCTTTGCAGACGCTCCGCCCAATGCTCCACGGATCGACGCGTGCGGGCGTAGATCAACGCCGCTCCTCGGGACTGCTCCAGGGCCTCCAGCACCTGAGGCATTGGATCCCGCGGCCGCCGCTGCATGGCATAGCGGAGGTTCTTCCGCCGGGCGGAGCTGACCTGCACCAGCGGACTGCGCAGGTCGAGCAGCCGCAGGATGTCGGCCCGTACGCGGGGGGCAGCCGTGGCACTCAGCGCCAGCATGGGCACCCCAGGACACAGGCGGCGGATCAGACCGAGGCGGCGGTAGTCAGGCCGGAAATCGTGGCCCCAGGCGCTGATGCAATGGGCTTCATCCACGGCCAGGGCGACGAGGCGTCCCTCCGCGGCGTGGGTTTCCAGCATGCGCTGGGTCGCCTCTCCCTGGAGGCGCTCCGGGGCTAAATAAAGCAGCCGGAGGCTTGTATCCCGCAGTGCAACCATTGCCTGCTGACGCCGGGCTGGATCCAGCCCGGCATGGAGACAGGCAGCGGCAATCCCCCGCCGCTGCAATTGAAGAACCTGGTCCTCCATCAGCGCCACCAGCGGTGAAATCACCACCACCAGGCCTCCCCGGATGAGAGCAGGCAGCTGATAACAAAGGGATTTTCCACCTCCGGTGGGCAGCACAGCCAGGGCATCCCTGCCCTCCAGGACGGCTTCCACCACAGGGCGCTGACCGGCCCGAAAACGCGGCCAGCCGAAATGGGTGTGGAGAGCGGTCTCAAGCGAATCCACAACCACCAGATCTAGCGGCCCCAGCGTAATGGCCACAACATCTGGCGTCAGGCCAGGGGGGGTGGTTCCAACTGATCCGGGGATTCCTCCACCAACTGCAATCGCACGTTCTTGCCCCCGGCCAACTCTCCGAGAGACACCCGCAACGTGGCACCACTCAGGGACTGCAAAGCATTCAGGACGTCCCTCAAGTAGGGCGTGCTGCTTCCGCTTTCCACCCACAGTCGCTCTTGAAGCCCTCCAAGCCGCCGCCAGGAGGTGTGCAGTTTCAGCACGGCAGCTTCCAGGGCTTGGGCCTGCCCCACGGCATCAGCCAGCAGACCCAGAGCATCCAACCGCTGCGCTTCCTGCATCGCCTTCTCCAGATCCAGTTCTCCCTGCTGAAACGCCCGCACAGCCACGCCGGATTCCGTGGCTTTGGTGATCCAACGGGCCGTACTGGTGACGTCCTTGATCCGGTCCAGCTCCGGCTCATCCCGCAAAACCCTGCGCAGATCCTCCTGCTGGGGCTCCGGCAATTTGGCCAGTTCACGCACCAGCGGAGCCACTGCCCTGGGCGGCAACAGATTCTCCTGGGTGCGCTGGCGGATCTCTTCAGGTAACAGCGGACTAGTGGCTGCAGTGAATTCATCGGTCAACCGCCGCACCTGCTTGCGGGTGATGTCCTGCCCTTCATTGGCTGCTTCAGAGATCATCAGCTGAACCTCAGGGGCCGCCTGCGCCGTTTCCATGAAGGCGCGCTTGGAGAACTGGTTGACGCTGGATTCTTCCAGAACCCCCTCACTGAACATCGTTTCGGCTGATTCCGCCAGCTGGATGAGTCCGTAGGCACGGGTCTTGCTGATTTCCCGCTCC
>CAJWIC010000032.1 GCA_913040905.1 uncultured Synechococcus sp.
TAGTTGAACCGCGGCCGATGACCGTGGCGTTGCCCTTATGCAGACGCAAACGCACGACGCCGTTGACGTGCTGCTGGGTGCGGTCCATGAATCCGTCCAATGCATCCTTCAGCGGCCCGAACCAGAGGCCCTGATAAACCAGATCAGCCCACTGCATCTCCAGCTGACGTTTGCTGCGCAGAACATCCGCAGCCAACGTCAAGCTCTCCAGTTCCTGGTGAGCCTGGATCAACAGGAGCAACCCCGGTGTTTCGTAGATCTCGCGGGATTTGATCCCCACCACCCGGTTCTCGATCATGTCGAGCCGACCGATGCCGTGGCTGCCCGCCAGGCGGTTGGCTTCGCGGATCATCGCCACCGGATCCAAGCTCTGGCCATTGATGGCGACGGGATTGCCAGCTTCGAAGGCAATCTCGATCTCCTCCGCTGCATCCGGCGTCTCCGACACCGATGACGTCATGGCGAACACTTCCTCCGGAGGAGCCACCATCGGATCTTCAAGCGGTCCCGCCTCAATGCTGCGACCCAAAAGGTTGAGATCGATCGAGTAGGGCGATTTCTTGCTTACCGGCGCTGGAATACCGCAACGCTCGCCATAGGCAATGGTCTCCTCACGACTCATGCCCCATTCCCTGGCAGGGGTGAGCACCTTCAGATCGGGAGCGAGCGCTGCAATCGCCACATCGAAGCGCACTTGATCATTGCCCTTGCCGGTGCAGCCATGGGCCACGGCATCAGCACCCACCTCACGGGCCACCTCCACCAATCGACGGGCGATCAGGGGCCGAGCCAGTGCCGTGGAGAGGGGGTAGCGACCCTCATACAGCGCATTGGCGCGAATCGCCGGGAAGGCGAACTCCTCAATAAAGGGCTGAATCAGATCCCCCACCAACGACTGACTCGCGCCGGCATCCAGGGCCTTCTGACGAATCGGTTCCAGCTCATCCCCCTGGCCCAGGTCAGCAGCAAAGGTGATGACGTCCTCCACACCCCACTCCTGCTTCAGGTATGGAATGCAGACGCTGGTATCCACCCCGCCGGAGTAGGCGAGAACCACCTTGTTGGCGCGGCCCATCAACGGGTCTCCTGATCAGAATCGACTGATTCTCCCCCTTCACCGTCCCCGGACCCTGCTGCGGAGAGCAGCAGCCACCCCAGCATCAGCAACGCCGGCAGCAGGACGATGGTCAGAACAACAGCCCATGGCGCCTGCAACGCCGCAGGATGCTGATCACCCCAGAAGCGCAGACCCCAGCTGATCAGCAATGCAGAACTCCAGCTGATCAGTAGCACTGCAACATCCCGCATGGTTGTCATCAAGGGGCATGAACTATGTTGGTGGATTGGACTGTCTCCTCAAGGATGAGCGCTCTCGACAGCATCAACCCCTCCCTGACGCGCTACGGACGCAGGGATCCGGCCCCGGTGCTGCCCCTGCGTGAGGAGCCCGATCTGCTGAGCTGGCTCGAAGCCAGCGGCAGGCTGGTGGCTGATGAGGAATCCGCTTCTCCTGAAGTGAGCACCGTTGAAGAGGAAGAACTCTCGGCTCTGATGGGTGAGAAGGAGGATTACAACAACGCTGACGAACAGAACGAGGAGCAGTGGGAGGACTGATGTCCGATGCTGTTCTGGTCGCTTTCGGACAGCTCCTCTAGGGTCCCAGCGCAGCGACCAGTTTTGTTGTGACTGACGTCAGCAACCGTCCTCGCCCCTGGTGGGAGAACGGCATCGTCAGTGCATCACTCCTGACCCTGGTTGTTTTGGCCGTCAGCCTGGTGTCTGACAAGTGGGTGCCCAACAGTCAGCTGACGCTGCCTCTGCTGATCTCCACCGCAGTCTCAGCTCTTGTTGCCGCGGTCGGCATCCCCCGGCTGAAGTCCCTGAAGATGGGTCAGGTGATCCGGGAGGAAGGCCCCAAGGCCCATCAGTCCAAGGCCGGGACTCCCACGATGGGGGGATTGTTGGTGGTGCCTGTGGGCACGATCATTGGAGGACTGACCAGTCCCGAGGGCACATCGGCACAGCAGCTGCTGGCTGTTTCCAGCATCACCCTGGCCTACATGGTGATCGGTGGTTTTGATGATTGGCGCAGCCTCACACGCCAAACCAACACCGGCCTCACACCCCGCGGAAAGTTGCTGCTGCAGAGCCTGTTGGGCGTTCTGTTCCTCGCCGTGGCGGCATCGCAGGGCTGGATCGACAGCACGGTCTCCCTGCCCTTCGGTTGGAATCTGCCGATCGGTTTGCTGATCTGGCCCCTTGGACTGTTCGTGTTCCTGGCCGAAAGCAACGCCACCAACCTCACTGATGGTCTGGATGGACTGGCAAGCGGTTGCGGTGCTCTGGTGTTCCTGGGAATGGCTGTGCAATTGATGCTGAGGGGGCATAACGGTGATCCAGCACTGGCAGGCTTCTGCATGGCCATGGCCGGCGCCTGGCTCGGATTCCTGATGCACAACCGCCATCCAGCACGGGCCTTCATGGGGGACACCGGCTCCCTCGCCATGGGAGCGGCCCTCAGTGGCGTGGCCCTGCTGTCTGACAGTCTCTGGCCTTTGCTGGTGATGGGTGGTGTCTTTCTGGCGGAGTCCCTGTCGGTGATCATCCAGGTGTGGGTATTCAAAGCAACCAAGAAGCCGAATGGTCAGGGGCGACGGGTGTTCCGGATGGCTCCCCTGCACCATCACTTCGAGCTGGGGGGCACCAGCGAACGCACAGTGGTGCCATGCTTCTGGCTTGCCACAGCCGGCTTCGTGCTGCTGGGGATCGCTCTTCGCCCGACCATCTGAACCGATGACCTATTTCACCTGGCGGGAATCAGGGCTCACCACGGACTGCACCAGCCTCGAAGCGATGGCAGCGAGGTTCGAAGAGTCCGCCAGCTTGATGCGTCGCATGGCTGAAGAAGGGTTCCGGCTCGAGCGCAATGCAAACCAACAACGCATCACCCATCCCGATCCTTCTGTGTTCGAGGCCTGGGGATTCGTCAGTGAGGAATCCCCCGTGCGCCAACTCACCCTGATCCCCGACCTCGGCACCTGATGGAGACGCTTCTTAATCGCACGGCCCATCTCCTGTCAGCAGCAGCAGCGGACCCGGACCGAGTCCTCAAATGGGTCTTGATTTATTTCGGAATCTCCTCACTGGGCTTCATGGGGGTCTGGTTGATCGGAGAAATCCGGAGACAGAGCCAGTCCGGATCGAATTGATGGATCAACGGCTGGCCTCATCGGAGGATCCGGCCCAACGCGGCTCCTGCTCGAGAGAGCGCCATTGGTCAGGGGTCGGATTCTCCAGGCGGTGAATCAGCCGCAATGGCTCCACTTCAAAGTGCAGATGAGGCCCTGTCGACCATCGGCCAGTACTGCCACAGAGACCGATAATCTCGCCGCGGCGGTAAGCACCAGCGGAAGCACCAACACTCAGGTGGCTGTAGCGGCTGATCACTCCGGATCCATTGAGATGGAACGTCCATCCGTGGGTGCCGATCCAGCGACTACGACCGACACCATCATGGGCGGCTCTCACGGGATGTCCGACCCGGCAAGCGATATCAAGAGCTGGATGATCATCCTCAACGCCCTGGGTCACCACACCCGACATCGGAAGCAGAAGCGAGGCAACCCCATGCATTCATGCGCAAAGCCCTCCTGATCGGCGGAGCCGGTCTAATGGTCGCCACCAGCGGACTTTCCGCCTTTGCCGCCCCCAAAATGACGGCTAGAACCGTCACCAATGGCTTCGTCCGCTCCAATGTGCTGCTGCCGATCGGCGGTCGCAAAACCATTGCCAATCCGGTCCCCCGGGATCTGAGTGATCTCTCCGGTTGGACCCGTGAAGAACTCGAGGTCGGTCTGGAGAAGGAGTATTCGGTTGATGTCGTCGCCGTCGCCGATTTCCTGTATTCAAAAGAAGGTGAAACCTTCCTCGAGGACAGCCTGAACAACAACTATCACCCGTACTACAGCCAGAAAAACGACCTTCAGGCCGTGCGCAGCGCCATTATTTCGGATGCGGAAGACGGCAAGCTGAGCAGTTAATGAATGATGGCCAAACTGCCGACCGATCAGCGCCTTCAAGGTGCGATGAAGGTCTGCAATGCCGACCAGCAGGGCGACTTCCATCAGGACACTTCACTGCTCAGCTGGTACATGAACACCCCGGCCTGCATCCAGGCCTACAGCGCAAAAGCCCCCCAAGCCGCTTCCTCTCCATCCCCAGCTCCTGTTCAGGGACTCTGGTGATCTGAGCTAAACACGGAGCTGATTCTGCAGCCCTGGTTAACACCAGGGCTTTATTGATGGGCGCTGTTCAGGGCAAGACGACCACCGGCGTGCCGACGCGGACCAGGTCAAAAACGGTACGAATGTCCTCGTCATAAAGAGGAACGCATCCATGGGAGACCGCACGACCGACGGTCCAGCGATGCGGCGTTCCATGCAGACCGACATGAGAACAACCCGTCACCTGAACCACTTTCTCCCCATCCCAACCTCCGGGGTGGGAACAGTCCTGGTGAAAAGCGATCCAGCGACTACCCAGGGGATTCCGACCATCGGGAGCCACCAGAGCTCCTGTGGACGGATGCTTCCAGGTCGGGTCGACCGTTTTGGACAGAACGCTGTGTTCACCAAGCGGTGTTTCCCAGCCGTCCGTGCCAACAGCCGCCGGCACCCGCAGCCGCAGGCGGCCGTGATCCAGAACAAGCAACTGACGACTGCTGCGATGCAGAACCAGTTGCAGACCCCGTCGCCGCAGCAGTGCATCCTGCAACAAGGCCAGTGCACTGGCATCACTCATCCAGACCGCCTGCGGTGGAATCGGGTCAGGTGCTCGTGCCAGCACCGCTGCGGGATTGATGCAACAGAGCAACGATGCACCAAGCACCAACATGCATCAATTCACCACCGGATCGGTCCCGTCTTTCTTCGCCTTAGCGAACCCAAGGAGCGATGAAACGAGGCTTCAAAAAAGACCGGAGTTGCGCTGATCAATGATGGTGAAATCACTTGCCGGACGGACCCATGGCCAGTTTCCCGCGCACCGTGATGCTTCTGGGCAGCGGCGAACTGGGAAAGGAGGTCGCCATTGCCGCCCAACGCCTCGGTTGCCAGGTGATCGCCTGTGATCGCTACGCCGATGCACCGGCCATGCAGGTAGCCGATGAAGCGGAGGTTCTGGCAATGACAGACCCCCACGCTTTGCTGACAACGGTGCGTCGCCACCGCCCCGATGTGGTGATCCCCGAGATCGAGGCACTTGCGGTTTCAGCTCTGGCGGAACTGGAACAGGACGGAATCACGGTGATACCCACCGCCAGGGCCACGGCGGTGACGATGAACCGGGATCGGATCCGCGATCTTGCCGCCGGCGAACTGGCACTGCGAACAGCGCGTTTCGCCTACGCAGCCAGCGCTGAAGAATTGAAAGCCGAAGCGCCCGCCCTGGGCTGGCCGGTGGTGGTGAAGCCGGTGATGAGCTCATCCGGCAAAGGGCAGAGCGTTGTGGATGGACCGGATGGTCTGGACCAAGCCTGGGACGCAGCGATGGCCGGTGCCAGGGGAACCTCCCCCCGCGTGATTGTGGAGGAATTTCTCCGGTTCGACCTCGAAATCACGTTGCTGACCATCCGCCAGCACAACGGCGAGACCCTGTTCTGCGCACCGATCGGCCATGAACAGGAACACGGTGATTACCAATGCAGCTGGCAGCCGGCAGAGCTGACAACCGAGCAGCTGCAGCAGGCCCAGGCCATGGCCCGGACCGTGACCCAGAACCTGGGAGGGGTTGGCCTGTTCGGCGTGGAGTTCTTCCTCTGCGGAGATGAGGTGATCTTTTCGGAACTCTCGCCAAGACCCCACGACACCGGGCTGGTGACCTTGATCAGCCAGAACCTGAGTGAATTCGAACTGCATCTCCGTGCGGTTCTGGGGTTGCCGATCCCATCGATCACAACGGCCGACGCAGCGGCAAGCCGGGTGATCCTTGCCAAGGACAAGTTAGATGCCGTCAGCTACTCAGGGGTCGACGCTGCCTTGACGGAACCCGATACCAAACTGCTGCTCTTCGGCAAACCAACGGCTCGCCCAGGCCGTCGCATGGGGGTGGCCCTGGCCAAGGGGGAACATCTGGCGGAAGCCCGTGCCAAGGCTGATCGGGCTGCAGCGTGCATCCAGGTGAATCAGCGCTGACTGGGAAAGCGGAAGTGGCTCAATCCATCCAGCACGGCCGCAAGGCTGGGATGACCTGAAAAGTGAACCCGTTTTTGCTGGGGATGACGGACGAGGCAGGAATCATGATCTGCGGGCACCACCGTGGCCGGCAGACCACGAAGCAGCTCGCCATCGCCCTGCTGACTGGCCATCACCATCACCCTCTCGAGAGGCAGCTTCCACTGCAGAGCGAGATGACGAATCGCTTCACTGCGGGATGCCAGCCGGGGCAGGACATCGAGATACCAATGGCAGCGCCGTTGCGGACGGGCCGACAAACCCTCCCGCCTCAGCCGCTGACGCACATGACCTAACACCGATGCATCCGGCTGACGTTGCAGATAACTCAGCTTCCAGGGCCCCTGCTGCTCCTCGGTCTGAGGCTCCAACAGGTCGTGGAGATCCTCCATCACTGCCTTGACGGAGGCGCGATCCCAGTCGGCACTGATGTGCTGCTCCCAGATGTGATCGGGCTGCAGATCCTCCCCGAAGTGAATCTCACTGCCAGCCCGGCTGATCCAGACCAACGGCGATGGCAGATGCAGATCGCTGTAGCGCTGCTGGGCAGCCGCCAGCGATCGACCGGTCAAGATCCCCAGGCCATAGCGCTGACCATCACGTTCCAATTGGCTGCGCAGTGCAACCAGCGAAGGACCGTCAGGCAGATCCAGGGTGCTGTCGAGATCAAGCAACAGCAGATAGTCCGGAGAATGCAAGGTTGGAGTGGAGGCCTGTGGACTGAACGGCACGGTTGAGAGCCGATTCAGATGGGATTGCATCAAGCCCAGGTAACGGCAGACATGGGCATCCCAGCTGAAGTGTCGCGACACCGCTTCCACACCGTTGTCGCTCCAGCGCCGCCAGCGACCGGCATCTTTACCGGCCCGCTCCAGCGCCTCCTGCAAGGCGCCGGCATCGGTCACATCCACCAACAGCCCGTTCTCACAACGGGCCTGAATGTCCCGAGGACCACCGTCATCCGTCGCAACCATCGGCAAACCACAGGCCGCGGCCTCCAGCAGGGTGAGACCGAATGGCTCCGTCAGCGCTGGGTTCACAAACAAACCTCGCCGTTGGGCAGCCCAGCGGTAAAAGGCCGGTATCTGGGAGCGGCGATGCTGCTTCGGGTAGGCGACGGAGCCATAGAGGTCGTAGCGATCGACCAGATCGAAGACCTGCTGGAACACATCCCGTTGCTGCTTCTCCAACTGTCGGGGATCATCCCGACACCCAAGCACCAGCACGAGGTTGTGGCGTTGGCGCAACACCGATGACGATCCGAAGGCCTCCAGCAGCGCTGGGATGTTCTTGCGGCGGACGGCACGGGAAATCGCCAACAACGGTGGTTTGTTGGGATCGCGAAGAAAGGGGCGGAGCAACTGATCCAAAGCATCCGCTTCCGCCGCCGCTGCAACAGGGTGAAAGCGCCCGGCATCAACGCCGGGCGGGATCACCTGGGCACGATCACGACGGAACTGGGCATAACGGGAGTACTGCAGGTCCGCTTCCTGCCGTGTGCTGGTGACCACCAGATCCGCCTGGGTGAGAGCCAACTCTTCCGCTTCAATGCGTCGGCTCATGGCATAAGCCTGTTCAATCTGTTGGCGATCACCGCCACCGGCCAAAAGACGACGTTGCTTTTCCCGCCCGAGAGAATGACCGGTGAACACCAGGGGGAGACCAAGCCGTTGGCTCACCAGAGCCCCGACAAACCCAGCGTCGGCGTAGTGGGCATGGATCCAATCCACCGCATGACCAGGCTGGGTGAGGTGATGCACCAGCTGGTCAGCAAGATCCTCCAGGTGCGGCCAAAGCTGTTCCTTGCGCAGATAACGTTTCGGACCAAAGGGAAAACGCAGGATTCGAGCGCCTGGAGCAATCATTTCCACAGGACGCGCATAGTCAGCAGCAACCCGACGGTCCTGCACAAGACGAGTCACCACATCGACCCGCTCAACCTCGGGACGCTGGGCCAGGCTGCGGACCAGATCCAGGACATACAACGTCTGACCGCCAGTGTCCGCATCACGACCGAGCTCAAGATCCCGGGACCGGAACAGACCGTGCAAGTGCAGATGAAGGACGCGAACACCCCTTCCCATTCCAGCGATCCCTTGAACAGCAGCGGAATCGGTCGACTCCGTTGATTTGTCTTTAGGGAGAAAAAACGAACCGAAAGTTAAAAAAAACGTTATGGATGAGCTATCCAAAACGCATCGATTCCAGCAAAACACTGGTGAACACTGATGTTCAGTAACCCTGTCTCAATGCATCAATGAAGGATCAATTGTGAAGAACAGGCAATGTCAGAGCTTGTCGCTGACATCCACGAGATCAACCTGATCATCACCCCAGCCGCCACCACTGAAGCTGATGACTCCCTTCACCCCCAGCTGCTCGTTAATCCAGCCCAGCACCACCGGCCCCACCAGAGCTGGACGGGCTTCCCCTTGGAAACTGCGCAGGCTGAAGTGATCAGCACCGCTCACCAGCACCAACCGATGGCCCAGCTGAGCAGCTCGTGTCTCTCGCATGGGAGAGATCGCCTCGGGTCCTGAAGGAACCACCCAATCGCGAGTGCCACTGATCAGCAGCACCTTGGAGCTGAGGCTGGCGGAGCTGGAGGGTTCAAACAGCAGACGCAATGGAGGGCTGACCGCCACCACGGCCTTGACCCGTTGGTCCGCCACACCGGCTTTGTTGATGCCGCTCAACCAACTGCACTGGAGCACCCAGCTCAGGTTGCGCTCAGGATCCTTGAGATCACTGCATCGACCCTTGAGCTTGCGATCTGTGGGAACACCGCCCGAGAGCTGCAGGCTTGTGGTGGCACCCCAGGAGTGGCCCACCACAGCAACAGCCTCTGTGTTCAAACCTCGACCCTTCAACAGACGGCCGGACTCGACGGCATCCAGCAGGGCGGACACATCCAGAGGACGCAGGCGCAATTCCTCCGGACCCGGGGGCGGCCGATCACCGGCAAGCATGGCCCTTTGCTGGCTGAAATCACTGCCGGGATGATCCGGCAGGAGGACCGTGTAGCCCTGGGCCGCGAGCACTTCTCCCCATCCCTCAAACGACTCTGGGTCATCCCAGAGGCCATGGGAAATCACCACCAAGCGACCATTGGCGGAACCAGCCGGCACCAGCGTCAACAGCTTGAGCGGTTGGGGACGATGGGGCACAGCAACGCGGACAACCTGACGCGTCCAGGACGGCTTCAGCGCAGTCCGCAACGATGGCGTCACCGTTGCGGCAGGCCAGGCCTTGACCAGGGCAGCGCCTTGCTCTTGATTCGCCTTGAGACGGTTTGCGGCAACAGCCACCTTCGACAGGTCAATGGACGCCTGCTTGCCAGGAAGTTCCCGCAGAAAACCGAGCACATTGGGCTGGCCCTTGCGCTCCGCTCGCACAAGCGCGTCGGTCAACATCCGACCGCTGGTGTCTACTTCGCCGCCCTCGAGGTCAACGAAATCTGTCGCTGCGAGCAAAGCCTGCTCCAACAACGGTTGACCGGTGGACCCCTCCAGGAAGGCTTTGGTGTCCGCGGGCAACGGCGCCAGAAACGCCTTGCCGATCAGATCAAGCAGCTTGCCGCCACTAGCGGACTGAAGCTCCGCAAGATCAGGGCTGGACTGCACCAGTTCAGCAGCGGACCCAGCCTCTGCGAGGTTGATGGTGACGCTCGTTTCCAGAAACGGCATCCGCAGCACCAGGCGTTCAAGCGCCTGGGCCGGCGCAGGGAATCCTGTCAGGACCAGGCCACCGCAGACCGCTGCAAGACGGACGCGAAGACGAATCATCAGGCTGCGATCGGAAGGATCTCAGCTGGATGTTGCTCCAAAACACGGGCGAGATATCGACCTGTGTGACTGGTCGGATGCTGGGCAACCTCCTCCGGTGTGCCCGTCACCAGGATCTCTCCACCCCGGTCACCCCCTTCCGGACCCAGATCAATGATCCAGTCGGAACATCGGATCACATCAAGGTTGTGCTCGATGCAAATGATCGAATTGCCCTTGTCGACAAGACGCTGCATCACATCCATCAGCTTGTGCACGTCGTAGAAACTCAGACCGGTGGTGGGTTCGTCGATGAGATAGAGGGTCTTACCCGTGGCCCGCCGCGACAGTTCCGTGGCCAGCTTCACCCGCTGGGCTTCACCACCGGACAGGGTGGGAGCGGGCTGGCCGAGCTTCACGTACCCAAGGCCAACATCCACCAGGGTGCGTAGCCGGTCAGCCGCCTGAGGAATGGCCTCGAACACCTCAGCAGCCTGTTCCACCGTCATTTGAAGCACATCAGCGATGGTGTGGCCCTTGTATTTGACCTGCAACGTCTCGCGGTTGAAGCGTGCCCCCTTGCAAACGTCGCACTGCACGTAGACGTCGGGCAGGAAGTTCATCTCAATCACGTTCACGCCCTGGCCGCGGCAGGCTTCGCAACGTCCCCCCTTCACGTTGAAACTGAACTGACCCACCTGGTAGCCCCGGGCCTTGGCTTCCACGGTGGCGGCGAACACCTGCCGGATCGGATCAAAGGCACCGGTGTAAGTGGCGGGGTTGGAACGCGGCGTGCGACCGATCGGGCTCTGGTCGATCACGATCACCTTGTCGATCGACTTGAGCCCCCGCAACTCACCAAGGCCCTGCGGGAAGGGAACTTTGAGCCCCAGACCGTTCTCCAAGGCCGG
>CAJWIC010000033.1 GCA_913040905.1 uncultured Synechococcus sp.
GCAGCGACCGCGCTGATTTCGAACTGGCCCTCGCCGCCTGATCACCCCACAATCAGCCCATGCGGATCCTCGGTATCGACCCGGGCCTGGCCCGGGTGGGCTACGGGGTGATTGACACCAGCGGCGGGCAACAGCGCATGCTCGATTGCGGCATCATCCGCACCGACCCCGGTCGCAGCGATGGCGACCGCATGGTGGAGATTGCTGCAGACCTGCGGCAACTGATCCGTGCCTGGAGCCCTGAACTGGCGGCTGTGGAGAAGTTTTTCTTCTACCGATCCAGCAACACCATCAACGTGGTGCAGGCCAGGGGAGTGGTGATGATGACCCTGGCCCGGTTCAAGGTGCCGGTGGTGGAGTTCCCTCCGATGCAGATCAAGCTGGCGCTGGCCGGTTTCGGCCATGCCGAGAAAGACGAAGTGCTGGAGGCGGTGATGCGGGAGCTGAATCTGACAGAACCTCCACGGCCTGACGATGCCGCCGACGCCCTGGCGGCGGCTCTCACGGGCTGGTTCCAGCGGTGACAAGCAAACAGGACTTACGTCGTCTCTTTCGGCAGCGACGCCAGGAGCAACTTTCACTCGGTTCAGTGATCTGCCGGCAGGTGCAGACCCTGGTTCAGGCATCGCCGGTCCGGACTGGCCATCTGGGGTTGTATTGGCCGTTGAACGGTGAAGTGGATCTGCGCACCATCCGCCTTGCCATTTCAAACGAGGTGGCACTGCCCTTTGCAGACGGCTGCGGTGGACTGCATTACCGGCACTGGACAGACACTCCCCTGCAAGCAGACGGATGCGGCATCCCCGCTCCCAACGACGGACAGCCCCTGCATGCCGACCAGCTCAGCCTCCTGCTCGTCCCGGCGCTGGCCATCGATCGAACCGGCATCCGCCTGGGCTACGGCGGCGGTTACTACGACCGGCTGCGGGCTGATCCCACCTGGGCATCCGTGCCGGCCTGGGTGGTGCTTCCCTCCGCCTGCATCAGTTCGGAGCCCTTGCCTCGTGATGCCTGGGATGTGCCGTTCACCGGCTGGATCACCGAACATGGGCCTGGTCAGCCCAGGTGATGGAACGCATCATGGGCACGCCCATCAACCCATCCCATGCGGCGTCTGCTGGCCTTCATGCTGCTGATGGGCGCCACGGCGTCTCTGCCGGCTGGCGCCCATCAGATCGAGAGTGCTCTGAGCTACCTCGATGGCAACCTTGAGCTGAGCAGCAGCTTTTCCAACGGCGAACCCACCGAAGGTGCCGTGGTGCGACTGCTGAACCCTGATGGAACGCCGCAACGGGAACTGGGGAGCACCGATGCCGATGGCCGCTTGCGCATTGACCTCAGCGATGTGGCTGATGGGGTCTTGGACCTGCAGGTGGATGGAGGCCCCGGCCACAGGGATTACCTGGAGCTGCCGGTGAGCAGTGGTCAGGTTGATCTTGATCAAGTGGTGTCACTTCCTTTCACGCTGGTGCTGGTGGGCCTGCTGGTTAACGTGCGACGTCGATCCGACTGACACATCGATGGCCCTCAGCAGCGGCAGTGACGCTCTCGACCGGATGGTGGAGAAGCTGGCTGGCACGCCGGATCCGAAGCGGAGGTATGAATACGTGCTCTGGCTGGCCAAGAAGCTCAAGCCTCTTCCCGTCGACCAGCAGACGGAGGCGATCAAGGTGCAGGGCTGTGTGTCACAGGTGTTCGTGCAGGGGGTTCTTGACCAGGGGGTGATGCATTGGCAGGGGGACTCCGATGCGCTGATCACCAAAGGGTTACTAGCCCTGTTGATCCAGGGATTGGATGGCCTGACGCCTGAACAGGTTCAGGCTGTCGATCCCTCGTTCATCGCTGCCACCGGACTTCAGGCCAGCCTCACCCCCTCCAGGGCGAATGGATTTCTCAACATCCTGCGCACCATGCAGGCTCAGGCCAAGCACCTCGCAAACGATTAAGGCTCCCGCCAATTCATAGAGTCGTTCGATACCTCCAACAGGGATCACGGGGAATGGGCGCAAGGATCGGCGTAGGCCTGCTGGGGCTGGGCACCGTTGGCGGTGGGGTGGCCGAAATTCTGCTGAATCCAGAAGATCGTCATCCCTTGGTGGCCGAACTGGACCTGATCCGGGTGGCCGTCCGGGACCTGAATCGCCCCCGTTCGGTTGAACTCCCTGATGCCGTGCTCACCGCCGATCCAAACGAGGTGGTCAACAACCCCGATGTGGACGTCGTGGTGGAGGTCATCGGAGGCATTGAACCGGCCCGCAGCCTGATCCTTCAGGCCATTGCCAACGGCAAGTCCGTGGTGACCGCTAACAAAGCGGTGATTGCACGCCATGGCCCTGAAATTGCCAGTGCTGCCAAAGCGGCAGGGGTCTACGTGCTGATCGAAGCCGCTGTCGGCGGCGGCATTCCGATCATCGAACCGCTCAAGCAATCCCTTGGCGGCAACAGAATCAATCGGGTGAGCGGCATCATCAACGGCACCACCAACTACATCCTCACCCGGATGGCGGATGAAGGTGCGGCCTACGCCGACGTGCTGGCTGAGGCTCAGCGGCTCGGCTACGCGGAAGCCGATCCCGCCGCTGATGTGGATGGACTGGATGCAGCAGACAAAATTGCCATCCTTTCCGCTCTCGCCTTTGGCGGGACCGTGGATCGGGACGCCCTACCCACCACCGGCATCAGTGCGCTGCAAGGCCGTGATGTGGAGTACGCCCGACAACTCGGCTACGGCGTCAAGCTGCTGGCCGTTGCCGAGCGTCTTGCGAGCAGTGGCGATCCCTTGCCCCTCTCCCTGCGGGTGCAGCCGACTCTCGTACCAAGCGACCACCCACTGGCTGGGGTCAACGGTGTCAACAACGCCATCCTTGTGGAAGGCGACCCCATCGGACGGGTGATGTTCTACGGCCCAGGAGCGGGGGCCGGACCCACGGCTTCGGCTGTCGTCGCCGACATCCTTAACATCGCCGGCATCCGCCAGGCCAGTGATGATCGAGGCCGCATCGATCCACTGCTGGCTGCTGGCAGCTGGAGACCCTGCGTTCTTGCCGACAGTGGCGACATTCGTCAGCGCCATTACGTCCGTTTCAACACGGAAGATGCCCCTGGTGTGATCGGCAAAGTTGGCGGCTGCTTTGGGGATGCGGGTGTTTCGATTCAGTCAATCGTTCAATTCAATGCCAGTGAGGCCGGTGCAGAGATCGTTGTGATCACCCATGAAGTCAGTCAGCGCAAGGTGATCGCAGCCCTCGATGCCATCACGGCCCTTGATGAAGTGTCGGGACTGGCGGCACACCTGGGCTGCCTTTGAGAACAGGTCACTCCCATCGAGGTCCATTCAGTGTCAAGATCTTTTAAGGGAAGGGTCAGCTTCAGCTGATCCATGCATGAACTGTTCATGTCGAACGCCACTGCCGACGCTGCTGTCCAAGGGTGCAGGCTCCTCGAGCCATCAGACGCCATGGACATTCAGCAGGGGGATCAGGTCAACCTGCACAGCGATGCCGGGACGTTCCAGGTGATTGGTGTTGACACTGACCATGACCGCTGCTGGGTCCGGCGCTGGCCGATGGAGCCGAAACTTGGATCTCCGGTGTTTGAGGTGTCCCTGCAGCAGATCTCAGCTGTTGGGCTTTAAATAATCGAGGTCGGCTTCCGAATGTCTTGACGCCTGCTGACGGACAGCGGACCCGATGTTTGATGGCTCCCATCGGCGCTTTGCTGCTGAGCCTGGCCCAACTGGGCTGCCAGCCCATCCCAGCTGAAAAGGGGCGGATCACGGTCGCCTCCGCCGGAAAGATCAGCTCCCTGGACCCCGCCCAGGCCAGCACCGTGAACACCATCCAGCTACTCAGTGCTCTTGGGGATCCGCTCTACAGCCTTGATCAGCGTGGAGAACTGATCCCAAGGCTGGCCGCCGCCCCCCCCATCGTCAGCTCCGACGGCTTGACCGTGACCATCCCCCTGCGCGGGGATGTGCTGTTCCACGACGGAACGCGGTTTGATGCAGACGCCATGGCCTTCAGCCTGCGCCGCTTTCTGGAGATCGGCAGCCTCAGCTACGTGGTGGGAGGACGGATCAGCTCCGTCGAGGTTGCCGCAGTCGATCGACTCGTGCTGCGGCTGAGCCGTCCCTCCACCTCCCTGGACGGGCTGCTGACCTCGGTGAACCTCACGCCTGTGTCCCCCACGGCCTACAGCCAGCATCGCGATGGTTTTCTCCATCACCGTTTCGTTGGTACCGGGCCCTATCGGCTGAGCGACTTCAATGAACACCAGCAGCGGCTCGAACCATTCGAGGAGTACTGGGCTGAACCTCCTGCCAACAAGGGGCTGGATCTGATCACCCTGAGCAACTCCACCGCGCTCTACGGCGCCTTGCGCAGCGGCGAAGTCGACGTGCTCCTCTCACCCTCCATCGATGAAGACCAGCGCCATGCTCTGCATACGCAGGCTCAACGGGGGCAGCTGCGAGAAGCCATTGGTCCGGCGACGGAGATCGGGTACATCACCCTGCTCAGCAACGTGGAGCCGCTGAAGGACACACGCCTGAGACAGGCCCTGGCCTTGAGCCTCAACCGTGAGGAGATCAGCGAGCGGGTCAGCTACGGCCTGCGTCGACCGCTGCGATCGCTGATCCCCCCCAGCCTCCCGGGAGCCCATGGCAGCAGCTGGCCTGCCCACGACCCTGAATCAGCCCGTGCACTCCTGGATGAAGCGGGATTCTGTGGAGGCCAACCGCTGCGGATTCCACTCACCTTCCGCTCCAATGTCCCTGCCGACAAGCTGCTGGCCCTCACCTGGCAGGCGCAGGTCAAGCGGGATCTGCAGGACTGCCTCGTTCTTGAGCTTGATGGTGTGGAGTCGACCACGATCTATCGCCAGCTCGGCGAGGGGGCCTTCAAAGCTGTGATGCTCGACTGGAGAGGCAGCTACCCCGATCCAGAGGCCTACCTCACGCCCCTCTTGAGTTGCTCGTCCCCGCAGGGTGACATCTGCCTTGAGGGCGAAGCCGCCATCAGCGGCAGTTTCTGGTCCAGCGAAGGCCTTCAAGAATCGCTAAATCGCACTGATCGCCTGCGGGGGGCCGAACGGGACCGGGAGTTGCAGCGCCTCGAGGCGATGACAGCCGCAGGCGCTGCCTACATTCCTGTATGGCTGGAAGCACCCCGGGCCTGGAGCCAACCCAGCCTTGAACAGCCACGCTTCGATGGCAGTGGACATCTGATCCTGTCGCAGCTGAGGAGATTGCCCTGATGGCCCGCGCCGGATCTCTGCTGCGTTACAGCGCCACCCGGCTTGGGCTGGCACCGGTGATGCTCTGGCTGATCGCGACGCTGGTCTTCCTTCTGCTGAGAGTTGCCCCTGGTGACCCGGTGGATGCCGTGCTCGGGAGTCGTGCTCCAGCGGCCGCGAAGGCAGCGATGCGCGCCCGCCTCGGCCTCGACCAATCGCTGCTGGATCAGTACCTCAACTACCTGCATGGCCTTGTTCAAGGCGACCTTGGACAGGGGCTGATCAACCAGGAGCCGGTCAGCAGCATCATCAGCCGGACCCTCCCGGCCAGCCTTGAGCTGAGTGTCGTCGCCCTCATTGTTGCGGCCGTCATCGGGCTCAGCATCGGCTTCAGCGGCATCGCACGCCCGGAGGGCAAGCTTGATCTCGCCGGACGCCTCTATGGCCTTGGCACCTATGCCCTGCCGCCGTTCTGGGTGGCCATGCTGGTGCAGCTTCTGTTTGCCGTCAGCCTGGGGTGGCTCCCGGTTGGCGGTCGCTTTCCCCCCAGCCTGATGCCGCCTCAAGGCAGTGGGTTTTATCTGTTTGACAGCCTGTTGGCCCTGGACTGGATCTCCCTGAGAGGCACCATCAGGCACCTCGTGCTCCCTGCCGGAACCCTGGCCCTGCTGCTGAGTGGCACGTTCACAACCGCCCTGCGGCTCAATCTCCGGCGAACCCTGCGTGGCGACTTTGTTGAAGCAGCCCGCAGCCGAGGGCTGAGTGAAACGCAAGTGATCCTTCACCACGGCCTTCCCAATGCATTGCTGCCGGTGCTCACGATCGCCGGTATCACCGTGGCTTCTCTGATTGGCGGAGCCCTGCTGATCGAAGTGACCTTTTCCTGGCCAGGCATCGCCCTTCGCCTGCAGGAAGCCATCAACCAGCGCGATTACCCCGTCGTTCAGGGGATCGTGGTGGTGATCGCGGCCCTGGTGGTGCTGGTGAGCGTGGCCGTTGATCTGCTGGTGGCTGCCCTGGATCCCAGGATTCGCTACTGATGCCGGGAGGAAAGATCCTCCGCTGCCTGACGGTTGAGCCGGTGCCAGCGCAGGTCGCCGCTTCTGAAGTGTTGGGACTCCCTGGCTGAAGCCCCCTTGGCAACCGCCTCGAGGAAGTCGATGACCTCGAAACCGATCACAGCCTGAACGCTGACAGGATCCATCCCCACAAGCTCCTCGCCCAGCTGAAACAGGTCATCGTTCTGCTGTGCTGCCGTCGGCTCACCGACGCGAATCGGAGAGAAATGACTGGCGCCCTCCACAACCACAACGCGGCTGGCGGGATGGCTGGCCAGTGCCGAAAACACCCCCACCTGCTCATCCAGCGGAGGGGTGATCAGATCCAAGGTCCCTCCCAGGAGCATCAAGGGAATCGGCCACCGGCTCGGCTGACGATTCGCCCAGACAAGACTTCCAAGGCTGTTGAGACCGATCACGGCCGCAGGTTCTGGACTGTCTCCCAACCAATGCAGGGCCTTGCCCTCCGCCAGCTCACATTGGAGCAGTCGGGACAGATTGGTGAGCGGAAGTTCCTTCAGAGCCTGACGGCAGCGGACACCCATACCCTCGCGAGGCTCCGCTCCGGCCGAGAGCAGCGCGGTGAGGGCACCAAGGGAGTGACCCGCAACCACGACACGTTCACCCTTCAGCGGCAGACGCTGATCCTTCTGAGCCTGCAGCACTCCGGCCAGATCCTGCAGCCGTTGCTCCAGAGCCTTGGTGCCATCAAAAGGCTGTCGCCCCTGCAGCAGTGCCTGCACAGCAGCCGCGTCGCTGCCTGGATGCTCGAGGAGCGCAACGGGCCAACCGCCCGACGCCACACGGCGGGCTAACCAGTGAAAGTGCTCCGGATTTCCTCCCAACCCTGGCATGAGCGCCAGCCACATACCGTCACGGCGCTGGTCATCAGGGACCCAGGTCTCCACCTGGAGAGGCACAGCGCGATGGGGCAGGCGAATCTGATTGCTTTTGTATCGGAAGGAACTCTGGGCAAGGGACGCACGATTCGCTGGCGTTAGTTCGGTGGAGACCAACGCATCCCGCCCGAGGTCCCGGAGCAACCCTTGGTGGCGTTTCAACTGGCGACGCCAACGCGAGGACGCCTGCACCAAGGCGTCGAGATCGAGCCGTAACTGCTTGCCTGGAAGGGCTTGCAGCAGGTCGAGAGTGGTCACCTCGGGCCGCCTGCTCAACAACTGCTCCAGTGTTGTCAGCACCTGCAGACTGTCGACAGGTTCGCCTCCTTCGAGACGGATCAGCTCTCCGAGGGCCTCCAACAGTGGGCGTGCAGCCCAGCTGCGCAGCAACTGCTGCCCGAAACTGCGTCGGGTCAACACCGGAGCCACCAGAAGACGACTCAGACCATCACGGCTCTCGCGATCCAGCAGCTGCATCCAGGACGCAAGCTCCGAGCGGGAATCGTTCTCCCCGTTCACCCAGCTGACCAGGTCGACGACATCGAGGGGCAGCACGATGTCGTCGATGCTGACTTCCAGACGTTCTGCTGATCGCGCGGGCCACGGTGTGACCGGCAGGGCCAGCAGACTGCTCAACAAGCCCATCACGAGGCATCGTCCTGATAAGCGTCCGCGCAGCAACGCCAGATCCTCTGCGGTGGTGGAACCAGTTTCCTCCAGGCCTGCGAAATGTCACCCGTCTGCGGCTGCTGGCCTCGACCGGCGCCGGTGGCGTCATTTTCATGACACCTCTGGTGTTCCATGCCATTGCCTTCTCAGCCAGTCAGGTGGGACGTGGACTTGCGCTCTCCGCGTTGGCGGGAACCGTGGTGCGTTTGCTGAATGGTGCCCTGCTTGATCGCGGCCTGCGCTGTTCCTGGCCGATCCGGATCACAACACTCCTGGCCATCAGCGCCGACCTGATGCTGTTTCAAGCCGACACCTTCAGCGCTTACTTACTGGGTCAGCTGTTGTTGGGAACTGCGGCTGGTTTGTATTGGCCAGCCATTGAATTGGCTGTTCCCCTCAACTGCGACAACGTTTCATCCGGCCGCGGGTATGCCCTTGTGCGCAGTGCCGATGCCCTCGGCATCGGAATGGGGGCCCTGCTGGGAACATTGGCCGCCAGCCTTGGCCAGTTGCGAATGGTCTATGGCGTGGAAGCCATTTGCATGACTTGCGTTCTGATTCTGATCAGCGTTGACCCACTGCAGGATCGACGGCCGATGCCGCAGGCAACACATCAGGAGACTTCAAACAAGAATTTCAATCTCTCCTGGCTGCCTCCCTTGCTGCCTGTGCTGGTGGTGAGTGTTGTGGCGACAGGAATTCTTGCGCTCCAGCAGAGCGCCCTACCGCTGGACCTCGTCAAAGGAGGCCTGGAACGTCCTGGACTCAGCGAAAGCCACAGCAGCGCCCTGATCGCTTTCCAACTCACGCTTCTGGTCCTGCTGCAGTGGCCAGTGGGGCGCTGGCTGTCGGAACGCAGTGTGGCCTTCGGACTCAGCCTCAGCCTCGTGTCCTTCGCGGCCGGTTCCCTGCTCATCGGCCTGTCGGCCTTGAGTGCATCAGGCACTGGGCTGGTCATGGTGGCCTTGCTGCCAATGGCGTTCGCACAGGCTGCCTTCCTGCCGACGGCCACCGAAGCCGTTGTGGAGGAGACCCCGCCGGAACATCGCGGTCTTGCGATGGCAATGTTCTCTCAGTGCTTCACGATCAGTGCCATCGCCGCCCCAGTTCTTGGAGGCAACCTCCTTGATCAGCAGGGCCACGGACTGACGCTTTGGATTGCCGTCGCAGTCATCAGCCTGGCCGTTCTCCCCTTCGTGAAGGGTTTAAGGCCACGATTTCAACCGGACTTTCAGGAGCGTTCAAACAACGTGTCGATACTGAAACAGGGAGTCCAGGCTGTTTCGGGCTCGAACGAACGCCCCTTTTCATCGAACAATCGGTAAAGGCAAAAGCCACCCTCTTCTCGGAGCGGCGGGCTCTCAACCAACACATTGCGAGTCGAAAGCCTCAAGCGTGTCTTGGCGTCGTAACTGGGATCTGTCGAAAGAAAGGATCCAGAGCGCAGCGTGAACAACAAACCCTGAGCTGGCAAAGGCTTCAGACAACTGCCCAGGGCCACAACCGAAAACAAACCAAACAGCGTGGTGCGAAGAGACATCAGAGCCGCGGAATACCCCTAAGTTAGGAAGAGATTCGCCAAACCATTGCTTCGCGGCAAACGACTGATGCTGCACTGGTCATCCAGCGCATCAACGCCAGAAGACAATTGGAAAGTTTTTCTGTGCATTTTTCTTGCCCTGGCCATCCTTGCAGCCCTCAGTCGCCACCAATGGATGCATCGGCTGAAACGGTCTCAATCAAGTCGAGAAATCAGCGAAACAGAAGAGCAATACAGTTCAACCCCTGAACTCGACGAACTTAAACATTGAACAGAAATTCCATCACATCGCCCTCATCCACAACGTAGTCCTTTCCTTCACTTCGAAGCCATCCTTTATTACGAGCTTCAGCAAGGGAGCCAGCCTCAATTAATTTCTCCCATCCAATGGTTTGAGCGCGAATGAAGCCCCGCTCGAAATCGGTGTGAATCACTCCAGCGGCCTGTGGTGCCGTCATGCCGGCTTTGAATGTCCAAGCCCGGGTTTCCTTTTCGCCCGTCGTGAAATAAGTACGCAGGCCCAGCAAGCTGTAGGTCGCCCGAATCAGGCTCTGCAAGCCCCCTTCACTGACCCCAAGACCCTCGAGGTAATCGGCTCTCTCATCGTCCCCCAGCTCAATCAGCTCCGCTTCCACCTGAGCAGAAATCCGAACGGTTTCCGCACCTTCGTCCGCCGCCAGATTGATCACTTCAGTGCAGTAAGCGTTGCCTTCAGCCAGATCTTCTTCGCTCACGTTGGTGGCATAGATGATCGGCTTCGCGGTCAGCAATCCCAGGGGCTTGATCATGGAGACCTCCTCCTCGCTCAACGCAACGGATCGGGCCGCACCACCATTCTCAAGCACAACCTGAATCCTCTCCAGGGCAGCATCTTCCTGTTGCGCCTCCTTGCTGGTGCGCATCTGCTTCTTCAGACGTTCTCTTCGCTTTTCGATCTGGGCCAGATCCGCCAGACCGAGCTCGAGATTGATCACTTCTGCGTCTCTGGCCGGTCCCACGGAACCGGACACATGGATGACGTCGTCATCCTCAAAGCAGCGAATCACATGAACGATCGCATCAACTTCGCGGATATTGGCCAGAAACTTGTTACCGAGACCTT
>CAJWIC010000034.1 GCA_913040905.1 uncultured Synechococcus sp.
CAGAACCAGAGCCTGATCAAGGGTCTGCAGAAGGGCATCCGAGAACGGGCCAACAAGCGCCTGTTCAAAGGCGAAGTGATCAAGGTGGAAGCGCATCCGATCCCGGAGCACCCCCGTCCACGGCGCGTGGTGGGCCGGATGGCCCTGGTGGGTGACGCCGCCGGCTACGTCACCAAGAGCTCCGGTGAGGGCATCTACTTCGCCGCCAAGAGTGGTCGGATGTGCGCTGAGGCCATCGTGGAGATCTCCAAGAACGGCGCGGTGATTCCCACCGAGAAGCAGATCAAATCCACCTATCTCAAGCGGTGGGATCGCAAATACGGCGCCACCTACGCCGTTCTCGACATCCTGCAGCGAATCTTCTACCGCAATGACGCTGCACGGGAGGCCTTCGTCGAGATGTGCGACGACAGGGACGTTCAGAAACTGACGTTCGACAGCTACCTCTACAAGCGCGTGGTGCTGATGAACCCATGGCAGCAGGTGAAGCTCACCCTGCGCACCCTCGGCAGCCTGCTGCGGGGTGAAGCACTGGCACCTTCCAACTACACCCCAGTGCCATCAGCTGTGGGCCGCTCCGATGGCGATTTCCTGGCCGAGGAAGCGGCTCAGGCGGTGAAGGCCCAGGCCAAACGCGAGGACAAAGCCACCGTCAGCTGACGGTGGCCTGCCCTTGGTGAATGATCAGGTCTGGATCAGATCAAACCTGGCCAGCACGGCGGCCTGATTGCGCAAGACCCCGAGCAGATTGAGCCTGTTGCGACGCAGCTCGGCGTCATCCGCCATCACCATCACGCTGTTATCGCCATCAAAGAAGGCTTCCAGAACCGGAGTGGCCTGCACGAGTGCATCTGCCAGGTCGCGGTAGCGGCGACCTGCGGCGAGGGGCTCAAGCTGACCCAGAACCTCGTACATCGCTGTCTCACTAGGAGACTCGAACCGCTCGGCTGTGACCACTGCCGACGCGGTGAGATCGGTCTCTCCCAGATCACCCTTCTCCGCCAGACGCGCAGCCCGTTGAACCACTGCCATCAGTGCCGGTAACGCCTGCGACTGGCGCAGGGAATTCAGCAGATCGAGGCGCTCGCGCACATCCATGGGATCAGCCAGCAAACGCTCCGTCGCCACCGACTCTGCCGCCACCGCCTGCACCAGATCAGGAGCAAAGCCCTCCTCTTCCAGCAGGGAGACGATCCGCTGCCGCAGCAGCAGGCACAGATCCTGATGCAGTGATGCGGCATCAATGCTGAACTGCGGGAACAGGCCAACCCAGTCCTCCACCGCTGAGCGCAGGAAACCGCTCAGATCAAGCCTCCAGCCACGGTCCCAGACAATCTGCAGGAGTCCGTTTCCAGCGCGCCGCAGGGCATAAGGGTCCGAGGAACCGCTAGGTCGTTCGCCCTTGGCAAAGATGCTCAGCAGCAACTCCAGACGTTCCGCCAGCGCCACCACAGCACCGGCATCGCTGCTGGGCAGTTGATCGCCGGCACCGCGGGGCAGGTAGTGCTCCACCACCGCCAGGGCGACCTCCCGTGTTTCCCCCTCTTCAAGCAGGTATTTGCCGCCCATGAGTCCCTGAAGCTCAGGAAACTCACCGACCATCTGACTCACGAGATCGTGCTTGCAGAAGTGGGCAGCTCGGATGGCGGCATCACCATCGGTCGACTCCAGACTGAGCTTGTCCACCAGATCACCGGCGATGCGCTCGATCCGGCTGCAGCGATCCAGCAGGCTGCCGAGTCCCTCAGCGAAGGTGACCCGGTCGAGAGCGTCTCGACGGCTGCTGCTGGGCTGACGACGGTCCACGGCCAGGAAGAACTCCGCATCCGCCAGGCGAGCAGCAAGAACCCGCTCATTGCCGCGGGTGATCAGGGCATCCGCCTGCTCAAGGCCATTGCCCACGAGCAGGAAGTCCCGTCGCAGGACCCCCGTCGCGACAAGCTGCAGCGGATCCGGGGTGACGTTGGGAACCTTCAGCGGCACATAGCGCTGGTGGGCCTGCATCACGGTGATGATCACCTCCGGCGGCAGCGACAGAAAGCGCTCGGCAATGGATCCGCGCAGCAGCCGAGGCGATTCAACGAGATCCACCAGCTCCTCAAACAGCGATGCAGGACAGTCCGGCGAACCATTCAGCTGCTCAGCTGATGCGTTGAGCTGCGAGCGGATCAGTTCAGCCCGACGCTGGCGATCGACGATCACACCAGCCCCAGCGAGGGCGTCGTCATAGGCCTCTGCGCTGTCGATCGCCAGCGGTTGATCACCATGCAGGCGATGACCGCGGCTGAAGCGATCACTGCACACCGGCGGATCCGCACCGGGGATCTCCACCGGAATCAGATCCGTGCCCTTCAAGGCCAGCAGCCAGCGAATCGGTCGGCTGAAGCGTTGGCTTCCGGTTCCCCAGCGCATGAACCGTCGGCCCTGAAGACCGTTGATCCAGCCAGGGATCAGCTCCTGCAGCAAGTCAACGCTGTTCTTGCCCTCGGTCCGCACGCTGGCGAAGACGCACTCCCCCTTGGGTGTGTCTCGCACGTCCAGCTGCGCCGGATCGACCCCGCAGCGTTTGGCGAAGCCGATCGCTGCGGGACCCGGGACTCCGTCTTTGAAAGCCTGTGCGACTGGAGGCCCCTTGCGATCCTCGTTGAGATCCGGTTGGCGATCCGCCAGGCCGCCCACCCGAACCACCAGCCGACGCGGTGTCCCACTGACCTGAACGGATTCATGGTCGAGTCGGTTGTCCCGCAGGTCACGCCCCACGCGCTCCTGCAGTTGACCCAGGGCCTGACGGGCGAAATCGGCTGGTAATTCCTCCGTGCCGATCTCCAGAAGAAAGGGTGAAGTCACGCCGCCAACACTGTCGATGGCGACTGTATTGGAAGCCGTTTCGCTACCTTCGATTCATTAACACCGGAAGCGCGTGAGCGACGGGGCTGCAACCGAACAACAGGGAACCGCGAACACGCTTGCGAAGGCGGAACAACGCAAGCTGGACAGCGACCACCTGCGGGAGCCGCTGCTTACTGAACTGGGCAACGAACTGCCCAATTTCAGCGAAGACGCCCTGCAGATCCTCAAGTTCCACGGCAGCTACCAGCAGGACGACCGCGACAAACGCGAGAAGGGAAAGGACAAAACCTGGCAGATGATGCTGCGCCTGCGCAGCCCCGGGGGTCGCATCCCGGCCCAGTTGTTTCTCGCCCTCGACGATCTCTCCGACCGTCTGGGTGATGGCACCCTGCGGGCCACAACCCGACAGGCCTTCCAGATGCATGGCATCCCCAAGGCCGACCTGAAAGAGGTGATCGGCACCATCGTGCGCAACCTGGGTTCCACCCTGGCGGCCTGCGGTGATATCAACCGCAATGTGATGGCCCCTGCGGCCCCCTTCGAAAAGGGCGGCTACCCCGCAGCACGACGGTTGGCCGACGACATTGCCGATCTACTGAGCCCGGAAGCCGCTGAAGGCTCCTATCTGGACCTCTGGGTGGACGGCGATCTCAGCTACCGCTTCAGCCCGCCGGCGGCTGTTCGCAACGCCCGTAAACGCCAGATGGAGCCCGGCGTGTTCTCCGGCAGTGAGGCGGAACCGCTCTATGGCGACACCTACCTCCCTCGAAAGTTCAAGGTGGCCGTCACCGTGCCCGGCGACAACTCGGTGGATCTGCTGACCCAGGACATCGGGCTGGTGGCCTTCACCTCCCCCTCCGGCGACCTACGGGGGTGCAACGTCTACGTGGGAGGCGGTATGGGCCGCACCCACAACAAGGAGGAAACCTTTGCCCGCATCGCCGATCCGCTCGGTTATGTCGACGCCGCTGACGTGTTTGACCTGCTGCAGGCGATCGTGGCCCTGCAACGGGATCACGGCGACCGCAGGGTGCGACGTCATGCTCGGATGAAATATCTGCTGGAAGATCGCGGCATCGCCTGGTTCAGAAATGAACTGAAGGCCAACTACTTCTCCAGACCGCTGAAGGGCCTCCGCAATGAGCCCAAACCGAAACTGCTCGACTATCTGGGCTGGCACCGCCAGAAAGCAGGCCTGTGGTTTGTCGGTCTGCCGTTGCTCTGCGGACGGCTGAAGGGGGAGATGAAGCAGGGTCTGCGCGCCATCGTCGACAGGTATCAACTGGAGATCCGCCTGACAGCGAATCAGGACCTGCTGCTCTGCAACATCGGCACCGCCCAGCGGGCCACGATCAAAACGGAACTCGCGGCCCTTGGCTTCGAACTACCCGATGCACCCGCTCCCTTAGCTCGCCACGCCATTGCCTGCCCGGCACTGCCCACCTGCGGTCTGGCGATCACCGAATCAGAGCGAATCCTGCCAAGCGTGCTGGACCGGCTGGATGCCCAACTGCGTCGCCTCGAGATCGACAAATCGGTGTTGATCCGCATGACCGGATGCCCCAACGGCTGTGCGCGCCCTTACATGGCGGAACTGGCCCTGGTGGGCAGCGGTGTGAACCAGTACCAGCTGTGGCTCGGCGGCAGTGCCAACCTGCAGCGTCTGGCTCAGCCCTTCCTGCAGCGCATGCCCCTGGACGAACTCGAACAGACCATCGAACCGCTGCTGATCAGCTGGAAGCAGGCCGGTGGTCGCCGCAGCCTCGGCGACCATGTTGAAAAACTCGGCGATCAGGCCGTGAGTGAGCTGCTGGGTGCGGCTGCATAGACCGCAGACCCTGCATCGGTGCGCCAGGCCCAGAGCTGATCGCCATGGCTGAAATGCCACCACTCGTTCGGGTGCTGGGCAAAGCCGGCCGCTTCCATCACTGATGCAAGCAGCTGCCGCCTCTGATGCCATTGCGCCGCATCCGTGTTTGGGGCTGCACCGGCGTAATGATTGGGTTCCGAGATCACATCCACGGCATCAATCGCCCCCCCCATGGCCAGGGTGGTGCCATCGCTCTGGCGGGCCAGGGTGAGATCCACAGCTGCACCGGTGCTGTGGGGAGGCGGTGTGGCGGGGTCAGGGCTCGGTGGCGCCCAGAAGCGTCCGACCGTGTCACGCACGGCGGCCAGTTGGAGGGGGTCGGTCCGGTCAATGCCGCGCCGGTTGATTTCCGCCTCAACCGCCTGCTCCACCATGTAGGCCTGAACGGCAAGAGGTCTCCAGGCATCAAAAATGGCCAGCCGCAGCTCGGGTTGCCTCGCCTGAAGCTGCTGTTGCGCGGTCAGAAGACGCCCCACAACACCGGAACGCAGCTGAAAGGGATCCGCACCGGGGCCGTAGGGGGCACCGGCTGCGACATAGGGGTGTGGCTCAAGCCGCAGCAGGGCCGGCGGCAACGCCACAAGCGCTTCTCCGTTCTCGTGGATGGGACGATCACTCCAGGGACGCATGGGCTTGCTGGTTCCAGAGATGGACGAGTAAGTCAGTTCAACGGTGCCGCCCCACTGAGCCGACGCTGCTGCTGCTCCAACAGGGCGAGGAGTGCCGCGTGATCCGAAAGATCCGGGTCCTGCTCCATGAGCTGTTGCGCCGCCGCCCGTGCATCCTCGAGCACGGCACCATCATCCGCCAGGCTGGCCAGTGCCAGATCAGGCAGACCTGATTGACGGGTCCCCAGCACCTGCCCTGGGCCGCGCAGGCGCAGGTCCATCTCGGCGATTTCGAAGCCATCGCTGGAGCGCACCAGCACATCAAGACGCTGACGCGCCTGG
Source organism: uncultured Synechococcus sp. (assembly GCA_913040905.1). The sequence continues at coordinate 5,671 of CAJWIC010000034.1, forward strand.
GGATTGGAGCTGCCATTGATCAACAGACAGTGAGAGGCCGCCGCGCCACGGCCGACCCTGCCCCGCAGCTGATGCAGCTGGGCTAAGCCGAAGCGTTCGGCATGGTCAATCACCATGACGCTGGCCTCGGGGACATCCACGCCCACCTCCACCACCGTGGTGGACACGAGCACCTGGCTGCGACCGTCGGCAAAGTCCCTGAGCACAGATTGCTTCTCCGCACTGTTCAACCGACCGTGCAACAGTCCGACCGTCAGCTCCGGAAACACCTCCGAGGCCAGTTCCGCGTGAACCTCAACAGCTGATCGCAGCTCAAGTTTCTCGGAGTCCTCCACCAGAGGCAGCACCACATAGGCCCGTTGGCCGCGCCCCACCTCCTCACGGATCAGCTCATAGGCCTGCGACCGCTGAGCAGCCGTGAGCATGGCGGTGCGGATGGGTGTTCGTCCCGGCGGGAGTTCATCGATCTGACTGACGTCCAGGTCGCCATGGAGGGAGAGTGCGAGTGTGCGGGGGATGGGGGTGGCGGTCATCGTCAGCAGATGGGGCTGCAGACCTTTGTTGAGCAACCGGTCCCGCTGATGCACGCCGAAGCGGTGCTGCTCATCCACCACCACCAGTCCCAGTCGGGAAAACACCACCGGATCCTCCAGCAGGGCATGGGTCCCCACCAGCACCTTGAGGGAGCCATTGGCCAGATCATCCAGCAGTTGTCGCCGTTTGCTCCGAGGCGTCGCCCCGGTGAGCAACTCAACCGTCACGTGCAGTGGCGGCAGCCAGCGGCAGAGGTTGCGGTGATGCTGCTCGGCCAGGACCTCCGTGGGAGCCATCAGGGCCCCCTGCCAGCCGGAACTGATGGTGCTCAGCAGGGCCGCAATGGCCACAACGGTCTTACCGGAGCCGACATCCCCCTGCACCAGTCGTGCCATCGGCTGGGACCGTTGCAGATCAGCTTCGATTTCGGCGAAGACCCGCTCCTGGGCAACCGTGAAGGCAAAGGGCAGGGAAGCGAGAAACTGCCCCACAAGACCGTCACTGCGCCGGATCAACTCCAGCTGAGGAGATGGACGCTGGTTCAGGCTGCGTCGACGCCGCAGCAGACCGAGCTGCAGCAGAAGGAATTCATCGAACACCAGCCGACGCCGGGCCTGATCCAGCTGGCTCTGGTCATCCGGTGCATGCAGACCCTGAAACGCGTCCGGCAAACTGACCAGCGACCAATGCTGACGCTCAACCGGGCTGAGGGGATCCGGCCAGGCGCGAGCCAGGGGCAACACCTGATCGATCAACTGACGGAAGCGATCCGCTGCAACCCCTTCCGTCAGGCCATAGACCGGCATCAGACGACCGATGCTGCGGGATCGCACCTCGGCAGCACTGCTTTCCAACACCTCGATCAACGGATCCTGGAACGTGACCCCGTAGGGCCCTTCCTTGATCAGGCCACTGACGGCCACCGTCGCCCCCTGGGGATATAGCCGCTGTTGCCCCTTGAGATACGCCGGCGAACTGAACCGTTTCCCGGCCAGAAACCGTGTCACCTTGATCCGACCGGTGGGGTCCTGGAGCTGAAGTTCCAGGATCGCCAGATTCGGATTGCGCGGACTGACGAAACCGTTGCAGCGGCGGATGGTGGCCACGATCGTGGCGGTTTCACCAACCACCAGAGCTTGGATCCGACGGCGGGTGGCGTAGTCGACATGGTCTCGCGGGTAGTGCTTCAGCAGGTCTCGCACCAGCAGCAGACCGATGGCGGCCAGTCGCCCCGCCAATTTGGGTCCCACTCCCTGGAGCTGTGTCAGCGGACTGTCGAGGCCAAGCTCTCGAACGGGTGCAGACGCGTTGACCGACGCCAGTCGCAGCCGTGGTGGTGCCATCGGCGCAGAGGGTTCAAGCCGGAGTCGCAACTCATGCAGCCATTGGCGCGTGTCGGTGACCAGCCGTCGGCGGCCGCTTTCCGGCAGATCTCCATAACCGACGAAGCCCTGCTGCAGTCGGCTTAGACGCTCCTCCACGCCAGGGGGATAGGGCAGCGTTGGGGGTTCAGACAACTGATGGGTCAGAAAGCCATCAAACCGTTGTTGGCGACCCTGGAGATTGTTGAACCCCGTTTCCACCTCCAGCGAGAGAGCTTGCTGCAGAGGCTTGAGCCAACGCAGCAACGCGCCAAGCTGCTCTCGGTTCAGTGCCCGGGGGTCTTGGGATCGGGAGGAATCTGCCAAGGCGTCCGAGCTTCACGATCCAGACAGCGACGCTCCCAATGGCGCTGCTGCCTGACCATTTTGAGCAGTTCCTGTTGCTGGTCGCGCAGGCGACGACGGCAACGTCGCAGGCGGAAGCTGTCGAATTCCAGCTCACTGCTGCGCACGAGCACACAGAGAACATCCATCCCTGGACCCAGCTGCCCCATGGCGAGGGGCAGCTGAAGCCTCAGCAGATTGGAGGGTGCCGCCTGCGTTTCCATCTGCCCGTTGAGCACGGCCTCCAGCAGGTTGACCGGCAGGAGAGCATGGGCCAGACCGCACCGCAGCAGTTGGACGTTGACGGCATGGGAGAGGTTCCTGAGCCGACGTGCCAAGGCCAGATCCATCGCGTCCATCCACTGAAGCAACGCCACCGGCATGGTCGGGAGCAGGTTGTTCTGCTCATCGGATGACTGCGCTCCCCTGGACGCTTCGACCAGTCCACCACCACTCGCGTCTTTCTCAAGCGCCTCACCAGCCAGCTCAAACAACGAGCGGAGGACGTCGAGATGTCCCTGACCTTCGACGGCACCAGGATCTCGTTGTTGCTCTGGTTCAGCCTGTGGTGGTGATCCTGGAGAGGATGGATTGGGTTCGATGCCGAACCGCTGGGGATGATCCAGAGGCGGAGCCATGCTGAGCTGCACGGAGCCCTCGGCACGTCCGGATGACGGATCACCCGGCTGAGGGTTGGGTTCACTCTCCTGCGGCTGAGCTGCCTGTTGGAGCCCCTGCAGCATCTGGCGGCTGGCCCTGGCCTGGTGCCGCAACTGCTCCTGCTGGATCTGATCGGCCAGATGCATCTGCTGTTCCACCGTCAGCAGCACGGAGCAGCGCTTGATCAGATTGTCGATCGCAGCGTGAAAACGGGTTCGCTGGCCGTCTGAAAGCCGATTAAAGCGGAGGGGATCCGTCTCCGACATCAAGGAAAACAGGGCCTGACGCACAGCAGGGCCCAGCTCATCTCTCAGGATCTGAAGGTAGAGGGCCTGCTCGCGATAAACGGCAATCGAACGAAGCCGACACAACCGTTCCAGGCGTGCCAGCTGTTCGTTCGGGTCATAGGCGGACGACGGGTCCGTGACGGGCACCTGGATCAGCCAGCGGCCTGCATCGAGGCCACTTCAGCAGCGAAGTCAGTCTCTTCAACCTCGATGCCCTCACCCAGGGTGTAACGGGTGAAGCGACGCACTTTCACGTTCTCCCCGATCTTGCCGGCTGTCTGCTTGACCAGCTCAGCGACTGTGATCGAGCTGTCCTTGATGAACGGTTGCTCCATCAGGGCGAGTTCCTTGAGGCGCTTGCCGATACGTCCCTCAACGATCTTTTCCTTCATCTTCTCCGGCTTGCCATCCAGATCATCGCGACCCATTTCGATGGACTTCTCACGTTCCCGGATCTCATCGGGGATCTCATCGGTGGTGACGTATTCCACGTTGGGGCAAGCCGCCACCTGCATCGAGACATCCCGCAGCAGATCCTGGAACATCTCACCGCGGGCCACAAAGTCGGTTTCGCAGTTGATTTCAATCAACACACCCACTCGGGCACCGGTGTGGATGTAGCTGCCGATGGCTCCTTCAGCAGCGGTGCGGCCGGACTTTTTCTCAGCACTGGCAATGCCCTTCTGTCGTAGCCACTCGACCGCCTTGTTGGCGTCACCGTCGGTGGCCGCCAGGGCTTTCTTGCAATCCATCATTCCCGCGCCGGTCTTGTCGCGCAGGTCTTTGACAAGCTTGGCGGATACGGCTGCCATCGGTTGTAAGAAGTCGGGAAAAGGAACATGAAGCGCCGCCGACCTACAAACGCAGGACGGCGGCGTGAACTTAGCGGTTCAGGGAACCTCAGCCTTCAGCGGCATCGCCGCCACGCTGCTCGTTGTTGCCGTGACGGCCCTCGTTAATGGCATCCGCCAGACGGCCCAGCACCAGTTGCACGGAACGCACAGCGTCGTCGTTGCAGGGAATCGGTACCTCGCAGAGGTCCGGATCACAGTTGGTGTCGAGCATGGACACCAGGGGGATGTCCAGCTTGCGCGCTTCAAGCACGGCGTTGGACTCACGGCGCTGGTCCACCAGCACCACGACGTCGGGCAGACGGCGCATGGACTTGAGGCCCCCCAGGTATTTCTGCAGACGCTCGAGTTCACGACGCAGCACAGCGCCTTCCTTCTTGGGGCGCATGGCGATGGCACCACTGGACTCCATCCGCTCAAGATCCTTGAGACGGTCGATCCGGGCCTTCATCGTGGCCCAGTTGGTGAGCATGCCGCCCAGCCAGCGCTGGTTCACGTAGGCAGCTCCGCAGCGGGCCGCTTCGAGAGCCACCACTTCAGAGGCTTGCTTCTTGGTGCCGACGAAGAGGAAACGCTTGCCGCTGCGTGCAGCAGAACGGGTCCACTTGTAAGCGTTGTTCATGCAGACGGCGGTCTGCACGAGG
>CAJWIC010000035.1 GCA_913040905.1 uncultured Synechococcus sp.
TCAGCTACATGCGAGCCATCCCGAATTTCACGGTGATGGCTCCCAAGGATGAAGCTGAACTGCAGCGGATGATGGTGACCTGTCTGGACCACGACGGACCCACCGCCCTGCGCATCCCCCGTGGGTCCGGCGTCGGCACGCCATTGATGGAAGAAGGTTGGGAATCGCTCCCCATCGGACGCGGTGAACTGCTTCGCGAAGGTGACGACCTGCTGATCGTGGCCTACGGGTCCATGGTGCATCCCGCTCTCGACACCGCCACGCTGCTTGAGGAAGCCGGTCTCTCGACCACGGTCATCAACGCGCGCTTCCTTCGCCCTCTGGATCAAGCCCTGATCCACCCGCTCGCACGGCGGATTCAGCGGGTGGTGACCATGGAAGAGGGTGCTCTGGCCGGTGGATTCGGCGCCGCTGTTCTCGAGTCACTCTCCGATCAGGACATCAGTGTGCCGCTGCTTCGCATCGGTATCCCGGACAAGATGGTGGATCACGCCACACCGCAGCAAAGCAAGGAATCGCTTGGACTGACGCCGGTTCAGATGGCGGAGCGCATCCGGCGCCGTTTTGAACTGGGCGGACGTGATCTTGCCGGTGCAGCATCGCTACCGGCGATCCAGTCTTGAACGCAGAGCTGTTCTGCTGTGCGCGTTCTGATTGCCGGGGCGGGACCGGCAGGGTCCAGCCTGGCTGTCCAACTGGCTGAAGCGGGCTGGGCCGTCACGTTGGTGGATGCCCTGCCCTCCCCCGCGCGCAATGCCTATTCCAGTGCAGCTCTTCCCCTCGCTGAGGCTGATCGTCTGGGGATTGCCGGTTCGTGTCGTTCCGCTAGCTGGTGGGGGTGGCAGCTGCTGGATCCCAACGGCCTCCAACACCAGTGGTGGGCCGTGGAGCAACAGGGGGTGGTGCTGGATTTCGCATTGTTCAGAACCCAACTCTGGGATCGAGCCAGGCAGCACGGGGTGGAGCTGCTGAATGGATGCCGGGTGAGTCTTGATCGGCTGAAGGCACAGTCGGCGGATGTGATCCTGGCCTCAGCTGACGAGACGCAGCTTCGAACAGTTGACCTTGTGGTGGATGCCACGGGACCCGGGAGGCATCTGCAACGGCAGGCCGGCGTCGCCATTGAGTCCCGGGAAGACTCTTTGCTCAGTGGAGATGGGGTGGAATGGCTGCTCCAGGGTGACCCTCGCAGTACCGCGCCTTGGCGCGATCGGCTCAGTTTCATGCTGGGGCGTCACTGGATGGCCCATGGATACGGCTGGGTTTTTCCGATGGCCCACGACCAACTGAAGGTGGGGGTTTGTCGGTTGCCCCCTCCCCACGCAGACAAGGTTCCCTTGGGACGTTCATTGCAACGGTTGCTGCACCGATGTGGCCTGGATCAGCTGCCGGTGCTGGATCGTCATGGTGGCCGTGTCGCAAGCACGATCAGACGTCGTCAACCCCTTGGTGCTGGGGCGTTATGGGCCGTGGGAGATGCTGCAAGCACAGCCAACCTGCTGGGTGGTGAAGGCATCCGCCATGCCATGGACAGTGCCTCAGTTCTGAGCGAATGCCTGCTGACGGAGGGATCCCACCAGGACTATCAAGTTGCGCTGCAACGTCGGTTTGGTTGGCGTTGGACGGTATCCAATCGCCTGGCACGGAAAACCTGGTGGGGCCTAAACACAGCCGATGGCGATCGGCGTATCACGCGACTCATTCATGGGTTGTCTGGACAGGCCTCGGCTGAGGACCTGTCCAGTTTGTTGTTTGCGTATCGGTTTGAGCGTTACGGCTGGCGTCTGCTTCCGTACCTCGTCTGAACGCGACAGCGATTCAGAGAACGCCGCGGGCAGCCAGACCCTGGATGGCACCGATGCCGATGATGTGGCCGAGGCTGGTGGTGCCCAGCAGTGCAGCATGGCCCATGCCACCGAAGAAGGCTGCGTTCGGCAGCGCGGCACCGACGTTGGGGTGCTTGATGGTGGCCTTGCCCACGGCAATGGCGATCACATTGCAGACAATCATCACCAGGGCAACCTTCGGTGACCAGGTCACGGTTGCGGGGGCGATGGCGAAGAGAGGGGTCAGCATTCAAGCCAGTGAGCGACGCTTCATCTTCAGAGCTCAGCAGTCTTCTGTCTGCACCTCTTAAGAGTTGTTCACCCTGTTGGTGCCGGAACGAAGCAAGCCGATCACCAGAACGGCATTGGCCAGGGTGAGAAAGGCTTCCGCTCCCCCATGCAGGGCATCCACCTCCACCAGCTCCGCATCGCAGCAGCGCAGCGCCAGCACGGCGGCGACGATGGTTATCAGCACGAACAACAGCGTCAGCCGGAACCCCCAGAGTGCGAGTTCCGGCAGGGTCTCACTGCGTTTGAGCCAACGCAGAAACAGCAGATAGGGCAGCAGGGACAAGGCGAACAGTGGTGCAGGATCAAAGTCCATGGCTCAGTTCGTTGTCCGACCTGGCAGAAGGAACCACGCCGCCCAGGCCAGCGCGATGTTGCCGATGAGGGTGAGGGCCGCCTGCAGGGTCACCAGGGGTCGAAGGGCTTCGCTGTTATCAAACAAATGCCAGGTGCACGCCGCCATGGCACTGATCAAGGCCGGCACCATGGCCATTGCCAACCACGGCAGTCCTCGGCGTTGAATCAGGACGATGGCCAGGCTCCACTCGATCACCGAGGTGACATGGATCCACCAGGTGCCGAGGGACAGGGCGTGCATGGGGTCAGCCTAATCAGGGTGTTCGGTCGATAATGAGACCCAATTGCGGAGGTCAGTCCCGTGGCTGCCAGATCCGTTCCGGTTTATCTCCTCTGCGGCTACTACGGCGAGAACAACCTCGGGGATGACGCCCTACTGACGGTTCTGCTCAAGGAGATTCCGCAGCCCTGTCGATTGCTCGTCACCGCCCACGACGCGCATGCAGTCGCCGAACTGGCGCCCGATGCCGAAGTGGTGAACCGTCGCTCTCTGCGTTCGGTTCTGCGCTCCATCGGAAGGGTCGATGCCGTGGTGTTCGGCGGCGGCAGCCTGCTCCAGGACAGCACCAGTCTTCGAAGCCTGATCTATTACCTGGTGATCATCGCCATCGCCCGGTTGCGGGGCTGCTCTGTTCTGCTCTGGGGTCAGGGGCTCGGTCCGCTTCAGCGTCGTATCAGTCGTGCAATGGTGCGCCTGCTGCTTCCCTCCTGCAGCAGTGCCAGCTGGCGGGATCAGACATCCATGGATCGAGCCAGGCGCTGGGCTCCTCAGTTGCCGATGCAGCTCGCTCCGGATCCAGTCTGGGGACTGCAAAGGCAGTCCTGGGCTGGAGGTCAATCGATCGTGGTGTGCTGGCGTCCGTCCCCCCTGCTGGCTCTTCGGGAGTGGACTGTGCTTCTGAATGCTCTGCAGGCGCTGGCGGAGGAACTGGATGCACCGGTCCGTTGGTTGGCGTTTCATCGCCACCAGGATGCAGAGCTGCTGGATTGGCTCACTGATCAACGAGTCGTGACTCCTGGGTTGCGTTCACGCAGCACAACAGTGGTTCCTACGTCACTGGAGACGGTGTTTGCGTCGGTTCGCAAGGCTCGCCTGGTGATCCCGATGCGGCTCCATGCGTTGATCCTGGCTCGACTCGCCCTTTGTCCGATGGCGGCCTTGAGTTACGACCCCAAGGTGGAAGCCGCCGCTGCCATGGCGGGAGTTCCCTGCACCTCCCTCGATGCATTGCCGGATGAACAGGCGCTCCTGAGCCAGTGGAGATCAGCCTTGGACAACCCCGCCGACCCTGAGCAGGTGGAGAACATCCGATCCCAAGCCGCCCTGCATGGCCGCCAACTCAGGCGCTTCCTGCCTCAGCGGTGATATTCAGTTTTGTGTTGATCGAAACTGCCTTCGATAGCCCTGAATCGGGGCCTGATGATCTACATGAGTTGTGCAGGTTGGATAAGCCTTGGTTATGCAGCCAGCCGACGACCACTGCCGGCATCAAAGCGATGCTCCGCACTGGTGGGCCAGTTCACAGATAAGGGCTCGCTCAGGCAGAGATCACCGGCACAAAGCATTCTCAGAGCACCTCGGGGGCTGTCCAATAACAACAGCTGGCTCGCTCCCTGCCATTCACGACTGATCAGACGGCAGGGCATGCCCTCGGGATCAAAGTACAGATCCTCCGGTCGGATGCCGATGCTCACCTGTTGATCCACGGGAAGCAGATTGATCTGGGGACGGCCGATGAAACTGGCGACAAATTGGCTGGCTGGCGATTTGTAGAGCTCTTCAGGGGTGCCGATCTGTTCGATGCGTCCATCCTTGAGGACGGCGATGCGGTTGGCCAGAGCCATCGCCTCCTGTTGGTCGTGGGTGACATACAGCACAGGTTGGGTTCCCTCCAGGATCAGCTGGCGCAGTTCCGGACGCAGGTCATCCCGCAACTGGGCATCCAGGTTGCTCATCGGTTCATCCAGCAGGTAAACCCTTGGATCGCGGAGCAGAGCTCTGGCCAGGGCAACCCGTTGACGCTGGCCGCCGGAAAGCTGCTGGGGACGTCGATCGGCCATCTCCCGCAGTCGCACCGTCTCCAACACCGATTCGATCCGTTGTTGCCGTTGCGCGGGGGAAACACCGCGGATCTTCAAACCGAGGTTGAGGTTTTCCCTCACGCTCAGGTGAGGAAACAGTGCATAGCTCTGAAACACCATGGCGATGCGCCGGCGTTCCGCTGGGATGCGGTCAAGCGGCACACCATCGAGTTCGATCGATCCTTCGTCCTGGCGTTCCAATCCGGCGATCAGGCGCAAGGCTGTGCTTTTGCCACACCCGCTGGCACCCAGCAAAGCAACACATTCGCCCTCATCAACCTGCAGATTGAGGTCCCGCAGAATCCACTGATCCCCGAAGCGTTTGCCGAGTCCGTTGAGGTGCAACATCAGCCTTTGATCGCTCCGTTGGTCAGCCCGGACACGATCTGACGCTGACAGATCAGCACCAGGAGCAGCAATGGGATGGAGCCCAGAACCGTCGCGGCGGCGTAGGCGCCGTAGGGAATGGAATAGATCGACGATCCGGCAATGCGGGCCATGGCAACCGGAAGGGTCAGCAGTTCGTCCCGGCTGAGCCAGGTCAGGGCGATGGGGTATTCATTCCAGGCGAACAGAAACACCAGAATCGCCGTGCTTGCGCTGGCTGGCGCCAGCAGGGGCACCAGGACCCATCGGAGGCGCTGCCACAATCCGAGCCCCTCCAATCGGGCCGCATCCTCCAGTTCCCTGGGAAGTGCTTCAAAAGCTGAGGTCAGCAGCAGAAGGGCCAAAGGCATGGCGAGTCCTGAGTAGGGCATGGCCAGGGCGATCAGACTGTTGCCCAGTGAAAAGCGACGGGCCAGTTCCAGCAATGCAAGGAACAACAAGACGTAGGGAAACAGTGCAGCTGCAGCGGTGATCCAACGCAGTACGCGCCGCAGCTGGAGCGGAATTCTGGCCAGGCCATAGGCAGCGGGGATGGCCAGAGCAAGGGTGATGACGGTGGTTAGACCACTGACGATCGCGCTGTTGAGCAGATAGCGCCAGAAAGGTGGGTCGCTTGCCAGCAACTCCTTGTAATGAACAAGGGTCCACCGCTGCAGAAATGGAATGGATCCATCCACCAGTGATTCGGCGGTGGAGAAGGAGCTGATCAGTTGCCAGACCATTGGCAGCAGAGACCACACCAGCAACAGGCAGATCCATGGTGCAAGCCGTCGCTTCATGGTTGCACCGGTTTGATCAGACCGCTGAGCCGCAGCAGCATCGCCAGGATCAGCATCGTCAGCGTCAGCAATAGAAATCCTGCCAGCATGACGGTTGCGCTGTATCCGAAATCAAGGAAGCGCATCGCATTGAGGTAGGCGTAGAGCGCCATGCTTTCGGTGCTGCCGGCCGGTCCTCCCCCTGTGAGCACCTGGATCAGATCAAAGACGCCGAAGGCCTGGGCACCACGGAACAACAGAGCGATCAGGACGTAGGGCATCAACAACGGCAGGGTGATCGACCTCAGGGCCTGGATCGGCCGTCCACCTTCGAGACGTAAGGCGCTGTAGAGATCCTCCGGGATGGTCTGCAAGCCAGCCAGCAACAGCAGTGCGATGAACGGCGTCGTCTTCCAGACGTCGGCCATCACGGTGACGAGCCATGTCCACATAGGGGTGGAAAGGAGATTCAGAGGTCCCAGCCCCAGTGATTCAGACAGGCGTTCGAGGGGGCCGTAGGGAGTGTTGAAGATCCATCGCCAGCCCAGGGCCATCATCGTGGTGGGGAGTGCCCAGGGCAGTAAGGCCAAGGCTCGTACCACCCCTCGACCACGCCAGCGTTGATCCAGAAGCAGGGCAATCGCAAGCGCGAGCAGCAGTTCCAGGCCAACGGAGACCCCGGCGAACCGGGTGGTCTGAAGCGCGTCCTGCCAGAAGCGCTGATCATCCAGCAAGCGAATCCAATTGGCTCCGCCATTGGCAACGGGAGTCAGGCCGGTGAGAACTGAATCGGCGTGAAAGCTCAGCCAGCCGTAGCGGAGCATCGGCCAGACAAAAACCAGACCCATCAGCAGCAACGCCGGCAGCAGCAACAGCAGATTCATGCCGTGCCCCCAGCGGAACGGAACAGGGTGAGGGTCGAGGCCTGGGCCTGAGCCATCCCCTCATCCGGATCAAGATTTTCGGTGAGGATTGCGCTCAGCCGGCGCTGCAGCAGATCGCTCATCTGGGCATAGAGAGGGGACATCGGGCGTGGGACGGCCTGGGCAAGGGCCTGCTCCAGTTGCGGCAAGACCGGAGATCGTTCCAACAGCTCCGGATCCTGGAAGAGGGCTTTTGCGGTGGGGGTGTAGCCCTGCTTCAGAAAGCGTTCCCGCTGGGCGTCCTGGCTGGTGAGGTACCGGATCGCTTCCGCGGTGGCTGAGGGATGGGGCGTGTCCCGCAACATGCTCAATCCCCAGCTGCCGAGGGTGGCGGCAGGAGACTCCCCTGGTAGGGCAACCATGGTTGTGACGCCGATGCGGCCCTTCACGGCACTGTCATCTCCCTGCAGTTCCGCCCAGGCGTAGGGCCAGTTGCGCATCAGGGCCGCGTCACCGGCCTTGAAGGCCTGAAGGGACTCCGACTCGGCGTAATTGGTGACGGCCCTCGGGCTGATTCCGTCGCTGATCAGACCTTTCATCCATGTCGCGGTCTGACGGGCCGCCGGGCTGTCGAGGCTCGGTTCTCCACTGACAGGGTTGATCCAGGCCCCCCCGAACGCCTGGAGCATTTCAACAAAATCGCAGCTGAGACCTTCGTACTGACGGGCCTGCCAGACGAACCCCTGGGGTGCCTGACCGTCCTGCTGAAGTTTGCCCACCACAGCCGTTAATTCATCCGGCGTCGTGGGTGGATCGGCCATCAGGTCCGTTCGCCAGTACAGCAGGCCGACATCGGCACCGAGGGGCCAGCGGTACAGGGAGCCGTTCACCCGGTTGCCGAGCCGAGCCCCCTGCACCAGCTCCTGTTCATCATCGGCGTCAAACCACGTATCCAGAGGTTCCAGCCATCCGGCGGCCACATATTTCGGTAACCAGGTCACATCCACCAGCAGGGCATCAAACGGAGGAGACCCCAGCAGCAGACTGCTGATGGCCAGATCGGAAATGGATTCGGTCTCCAAAGGGCCCCGGCTGACGCTGAGATGAATCCGCCCGCGGTTCTTGGCATTGAACCGATTCACCAGCGACGCCGTGGCATCGGCGTAGGGCGCTGGCATCAGGATCGTGACCGACTGGACCTGATGCGGACGTCCCCAGACGACACCAGCCAGTAGGAGGAGTCCGAGACCGATGGCGATCAACCGGCGCCGAACCACCATCAGCCGACGGTGGCAACCTCTGGGAACCCTGCCAGCTGCTCTTCGGCCCAGTCCTTCACGGTGTAAGCCTCCACTGCCGCAGTCATGGTCTCCATCCGATGCCGCTGCTCATCTTCCGGCATCTCCAGAGCGGCCTCGATGGCCTCATCCATGCGTCGATTGGAATAGGGATTGGTCAAGACAGCCCCCTCAAGAACAACGGATGCGCCGGTGAACTCCGATAGCACCAGCACTCCGCCGCGATGACGACGGGCTGCGGCATATTCCTTGGCCACCAGATTCAATCCATCCCGCAGGGGCGTGATCCAGCAGACATCCGCATGACAGAACCAGGCCACCATCTCCTCATAGGGAATTCGTCGGGTGGAGAACCGCACAGGAATCCAATCCACCTGACTGAAACGACCATTGATGCGACCGGCCATCTCTTCGATGGAACGTTGGGTGTCCTCGTAGATCTTCATTCCACTGGCTGCAGCCACGCAGGCCAGCATCAAGACGACTTCGCCGTGCAGGTCCTTGCGTCGCTCGAGCAGTCTCTCAAAAGCAAGAAGCAACTCTTCATTTCCCTTGGTGTAATCAACTCTGCTTGCTGAAAGGATCAATTTGCGACCTTTCTTGGTGTCTTGAACAATCATTTCTCCGTAACTTTCAACGGAGGCGCTCCACGACAACTCTTGAATCACATCGGGTGATGTTCCAACTGGAGAGCTCAGCAATTGAATGCGTCGACCGTTGTGATCCAGATGACTGGTCACCGTTCCTTCCGAAAGGGCGGTTCCGACGGTGATGAATTTTTGGTCAACCGGGACTTTGGGACCCCGTTTGGCTCCAACCAGTGTGCTTGCAGCCCGTGCGAAATTCTCGGTGTAACGGGGAATATGGAAGCCGACAACATCACAACACAGCAGACTCTCTAAAATCTGTTCACGCCAGGGAAGGATGGCAAAAACGTCGTTTCCTGGAAAAGGAGTGTGGTGGAAGAAGGCGATTTTCAGATCTGCCCGTTGTTGTCGGATATAGCCAGGGGCAAGCCATAGGTTGTAATCGTGAACCCAGACGGTTGCACCTTCGTCCGCCTCAGCGCAGGCTGCATCGGCGAATCGTTTGTTCACTTCTTCAAAAATGCTCCAGTTAGCGTTGTTGACATTGAAGTGGGTTGGAAACGTATGAAGAATTGGCCAGAAGCATTCCTTGGAGGTGATGTGATAAAAACTTGATATCTGCTCATCAGCTAAGGGGATTCTGCAGAGTGTGAATGGAGAAGGGTTGATCATCTCAATCCTTTCAAGATTCATCTCTTCCGGTTGATCGACACGACGCCAGGCGATCCAGGTTCCGTCATCTCTTGTTCGAAAAAGATTTCTCAGTGTCGGTATAATTCCGTTTGGACTCTTCTGATCAACCCAGATCTGGTTTCCAGCAGCGTCTCTTCCTTCATCGAAAGGTGTTCTGTGATAAAGAATGACAAACGAACTTTTCCCCATATATCAATCCAAATTTATTATTTCTCATCTTTTCACGAGTTCCCTGTTTCTGTCAAACAGAGGTGTTGTTCTGCAGATCCGCGATCACGTCCAGCACCTCCTGGGCATGACCGCTGGGCCTCACTGCAACCCAGCGCTGGCGAAGAATGCCATTCGGGTCAATCAAAAAGGTATGCCGAAGTGAGTAGGGCGCCATCCAGGAACCATAGGCCTTGCTCACCGTTCCGTCGGGATCAGAGAGCAATGGAAAACTGAGGCCTTCACTCTCACAGAAAGAGGCATGATCATCGACGCTGTCGGCACTGATCCCTACCACCTCGGCACCTGCAGCCAGGAAGTCATCGTGCAGGGATTCAAAGCCACGGGCCTCGATTGTGCAGCCGCCCGTGAAATCACGGGGATAGAAGTACACCGCTAACCAGCGTCCGCGCAGATCGTCGCTGGACCAACGGTCACGATCCGGTTCCCGACGGCTGGAGCCAGGAAGGTCGAAACCTGGAACTTCAGTACCTGTCTGCAAAACAACCCCACCGAGGGACAACGCCTTCGATGGGGTGATGGAGAGTGCTGTCAACAGCAAGCCGGATTTGATGATCAGATCACGCCGGCGCACATGGTTGAAATCAGAGCTTTGCCAGGTTAATGCCTAGAGACTTGGCATAGGGGCCCAGACCTTTCTTTTGGATGGTCTTAAGAGCGCGGGTGGTGACACGGAGGTTGACCCAGCGTTTGCCCTCAGCCCACCAAAGACGACGGTTCTGCAGATTGGCCTGCTGAAGTTTCTTGGTGCGGATGTGGGAATGGCTCACAGCCATGCCGTTGTTGGCGCGAGTAC
>CAJWIC010000036.1 GCA_913040905.1 uncultured Synechococcus sp.
ACGCCATGGGTGACAAGGCTGTGAAGATCCTGGCCTGGTACGACAACGAGTGGGGTTACAGCCAGCGTGTCGTTGACCTGGCAGAAGTGGTGGCCCGCAACTGGAAGTGATTCGGTTCGATTGACACCTTCTCCCTCCCCTAGGGGAGGGATTTTTATTGATCGTCAGTCAGGACGACGCGAAATGATCAAAACCCGCGTCCAAGATGGGTTTGTTGTCGTCACTCCAGACAATGGACCCTGTCTGGTCGGTCATTCGGCCGAAGCGTCGACAGCTGGGCAAGGTCTGCTCCAGGGCGTCGGCCCAGTCCGGGGGAAGGCTGAGCACCAGCTCGAAGTCTTCTCCCCCTGCCAGGCACCAGCGATCCCAGAGGTCTCCGGGAGGCCATTCCTGTGGCCTGGGTAGCTGGCTGCGATCGAGTTGTGCACCGGTCCCGCTGCTGCTGCAGAGTCCCCGAACCGCAGTCAGAAGTCCATCACTGCTGTCGGTTCCGCCAGCCCGCCACGGCAGTTCAGCGGGTTTGCAGGCCAGCAGCTGGGTGAGGGCATCCAGGCGAGGTCGGGGACGTTGGTGCTGGCTGATCGCCAGCTCCTGCAGAGCCGCACTGAGGCGGGTGGTTTGCAGCAGAGGGTCCTTCTGGAGCAGGGCCAGACCCAGGCGGCTGAGACCATGGGGCCCGCTGCTGATCAGCACGTCACCAGGTTGAGCCGCATTGCGCAGCAGCCGCAGGGGTCCGAGTCGTCCCAGGGCAGTGATCGACAGCAGGCGGTGTGACCCGGAGGAGCAGTCGCCCCCCAGCAGCGTCCCGCCATGCTGTTCAAGGGCAGCACTGATGCCGTCGTACACCCCCTCCACCCAGCTCCAGGGAGTGGTGCCGGGTGCCACCAGGGCCACAGTGATGCCATCGATGCTCACGGCACCGCTGGCGGCCAGATCGGACAGGTTGGCGGCGACGGCGCGCCAGCCTACGTCCACGGCTGTGGTGGTGGCATCGCTGAAGTGGATGCCGTCCACCAGCACATCGGTGTTCACCAGCAGCGGTCGGGCATCCGATCCGAGGCAGGCGGTGTCGTCATCGAATTGTCCCGGCGGAGCAAACCGGGCCAGGCGCTTGAGCAGCTCCGCCTCCCCCAGCTCCGCCAGGGTGGGCGTCATGCGTGGCTCGACAGGCGGTCGGCACCGTCGGTCACCGTGATCGAAAGGATGGAGTCCTCCACCCCCAGCTCCTCGAGCACGTCAAAGCCATCCACCACATAGCCGAAGGCGGCGTTGCGGCCGTCCACCAGGTTGAGTCCAGCTGGCGTCAGCTCGGCCTCGTAGAGAAACATGAAGAACTGGGAGGAGCCATCGTCCAGGGCCTGATCAGAATGGGCCCAGCCCAGGGTTCCGAGGGTGGCGAAGGGCAGGGTTGGGGTGGCCTTGAACAGACCGACATCTTCAAAGGTTTCGTTGTAGAAGGTGTCGTCTTCCCCGGGAACACGGATTTCCAGGGGCACGTGCCGTTCCTGCTTGGTGCTGGGGTCGATGTAGCCGATCTCCGGACCCTCCGGATCACCGCTCTGGAGCACGTAGAAGTCTTCAGCCCGGATGAAGGGAAGTCCGTCGTAGAAACCCTTCTGGGCCAGATCCACGAAGGCACCGGCGGTGAGAGGCGCGTTGTAACCATCCACCACGGTGGTCAGATCCCCCTGTGTGGTGCTGATGGTGAGGGTGGCGCGGCCCTGCAGCCGCGGAAGGGCATCGAATTCGGACGGGATCTCTCTCTGGAAGCCATCCTCCACCAGCAGAGCTTCCACATCACCGATATGACTGAGGGTCTGGCGGCGATCGCGGATGAAGCCGGGCTTGTCAACGGCGTTGACCCGCTCCTGCATCGCCTGCAGGTCCTGATCAACCTGCTTCAGGTAAGCCTCGGCACGATCGCGCCGTGCCGGTGGCACCGCCTCGAGGATTGAATTCCGCCGGGTGCTGAGCAGCGCTTCACTGCGGGACACGGTTTTTCCAAGGGCACCCCAGCGCTTGGCCCGCAGATCGTCGCTGGTGAGTTCCAGCCGATGTTGCAGTTCGCGGATGTCGTCCTGCTGGAAGGGCAGGGAATCCCTCAGGATCGCCGCCGGATCCTTCACCGCGTTGCCCTGGGGCAGTGCGGCCCAGGCTGGGGCTGCCAGGTTGATCAGGGCGAAGCCGAGCAAGGCGACCAGAACGGCCTTGAAACGCGGATGGGCCAAGGGGGAACCCCAGTGCTGACGGGACTTTGGCACAGCCGTATAGTCCGTTGAACCGTTCGGCCGGAATGATCTCCAGCAACGACTTCCGAACCGGCACCACGATTGAGATCGATGGTGCCGTCTGGCGTGTGGTGGAGTTCCTACACGTCAAGCCGGGTAAGGGATCTGCCTTCGTGCGCTCCAAGCTCAAGGCGGTGAAGACCGGCAACGTGGTGGAGAAGACCTTCCGCGCCGGCGAAATGGTCCCCCAGGCTCTGCTGGAGAAAGCGTCCCTCCAGCACACCTATATGGAGGGAGAGGACTACGTCTTCATGGACATGTCCTCCTATGAGGAGACCCGTCTCACGGCCGATCAGATCGGGGAAAGCCGCAAATACCTCAAAGAGGGGATGGAGGTGAACGTGGTGTCCTGGAACGGCAACCCACTGGAGGTGGAACTGCCCAATTCCGTGGTGCTGGAGATCACCGAAACCGATCCGGGCGTTAAAGGCGACACCGCCACCGGTGGCACCAAGCCCGCCATCCTCGAAACCGGTGCTCAGGTGATGGTGCCCCTGTTCCTCTCCGTGGGCGAGAAGATCAAGGTGGACACCCGCAGCGACAGCTATCTCGGTCGCGAGAACGGATGACCATGCAGCTGGATCACGATCAACTGCATCGCCTGCTCGAAGTGCTGGGCGAGAGCGATATTCAGGAATTTCGGCTGGAGGGGGATGATTTCCGTCTGGAGATCCGCCGCAACCTGCCAGGACAGGCGGTCATGGCTCCGGTGATGCCGGCACCTGTGGCAGCAGCAGCACCGGCCGCGACCACGCCAGCTTCCCCACCACCCGCCGCCACGGCAACCCGCAGTGACCTGCTGGAGATCACGGCTCCGATGGTGGGCACGTTCTACCGGGCACCTGCACCGGGAGAGGCACCCTTCATCGAAGTCGGTCATCGTATCGATGTCGGCCAGACGGTGTGCATCCTCGAGGCGATGAAGCTGATGAATGAGCTGGAAGCCGAAGTCAGCGGAGAGGTGGTCGAGATCCTGGTGGATAACGGCACCCCCGTCGAATTCGGTCAGGTGCTGATGCGCGTGAGGCCGGCTTAAGCCCTTGTGAGATCCCAGGCCGCTTGCAGGGCAGCAACCATGCTGTCCGGGCGGGCGATCCCTCGGCCGGCGATGTCAAATCCGGTGCCGTGATCCGGTGAGGTTCGCAAGAACGGCAGCTCCAGGGTGGTGTTCACAGCGGCGTCAAACGCCAGAAGTTTCACCGGTATCAGCCCTTGATCGTGGTAGAGAGCCAGGTAGCCGTCCGGGCCGGAGCAGTTCGGCTGGTTCCAGGCCCGTGCAGCGTTCAGCCAACAGGTGTCGGGAGGGACGGGGCCATCCAAACGCACGGATGGGTGTTGCTGGCGCCAGCGTTCCAGCAATGGGCTCAGCCAGGTTGATTCCTCCTCACCGAGCCGACCGGCTTCGCCGGCGTGGGGGTTCAGCCCTGCCACCACCAGATGGGGGTCGGGACGGAACCGCCTGCAGAAGTCCAGCAGCACGTTCAGCTTGTGGTCCACCAGCTCGGGTGTCAGCGCTGCGGCGATCTGGCTGAAGGGGAGGTGCGTCGTGGCCAGCAGTGTGTTCAGCCGCCAGGTCCCATGGGGTGCGATCGCCGTGAACAGCATGGAGCATTGCCGTGAACCGGCCAGTTCAGCCAGCCGTTCCGTCTGACCGGGATAGTGATGGCCTGCGGCATGCCAGAGGTGCTTGGCGATCGGTGCGGTGACCAGGGCGCGGCCCTGCCCTTGCTGCACACGTTCAACGGCGCGGGTCAGCCAGCGAAACCCCGCGGCCGCTCCGGCCGTCGTCGGCTTTCCGGGTTGAACAGTGATCTCCAGGGGTTGATCATCAACGATCAGGCGAGTGGGATCGGCAACAGTTGCGTGGCCCTGCTGCAGCAGGCGGGCATGGGTGGCCATCAGGCTGCGACGGCAGCCGACCAGAACCGGCTGAAGTGATGCAGGGAGCGTGCTGCTTGCCAGCGCCTTGAGCGTGACCTCCATGCCGATACCAGCGGGATCACCGAGGGCGATCAGCAGCTGCTGGCTAGCGTTGATTTCCAACGGTGAGGGCATGGTCTGTGCTGAGGCTGTTGCTCCTGGGCTTGATGCTGGTGGGCTTTGCCACCGGATTGCATCGGCAGTGGCTGGTTGTCGACTGGGTCAAGCTGTCCAACGACTTGGGTCTTCCGGCTTCCGATGAAGCTGAGCCCCTGGACTTCAATCGCTTGATCATCGGTGATCAGGACAGGGATTGAGCGTCTTGACGACAGCAGTCCTGAAGCCCGGCTCTGAAATCCGGATGGAGGAGTGAGTAGCCGAGCTGGCGGCACAGCAGGGTGTTGCGAACCCGGCGGTTTTCGCTCCAGAACGACCGTGCCATCGCCGACATTGAACGGCTGGCCTGTTCGAAGGGTTCCTCGATGGGAAGCTCACAGTTCAGCAGACCGGCGCCGTACCGGAGCAGGTCCTGTGGAGCTGCAGGGCAGTCATCGCTGACATTGACGATGGTCGGACCAGGTCCATCGTCGGCCCGATGCATCAGATGCAGGCAGGCACCGGCGATGTCATCCACATGGATGCGGCAGAACACCTGATCGTCCTTCAGGATCCGGCGTGCCTTCCCGGCCCGCAGGCTGTTCAGCACGGAGCGGCCAGGTCCATAGATGCCAGGCAGCCTCAGGATCTGCACCGGGAGGCCGGAGTCCATCCAGGCCTGTTCACTGGCGTACCGCCGTTGACTGCGCGGCTGGCCTGGCTGGGCTGGATCGTCCTCCGACACCCAGCGCCCCTGCCGGTCGCCATAGACCCCGGTGGTGGAGAGATAGCCAACCCAGGTGAGTGATCGTTCTCGCAGCTGTGATCCGAGCTGGGTGAGCACAGGGTCCTGACCCTCAGTGGTTGGGGGAATGGTGGAGAGCACGTGGGTGATGCCATCCAGGTCGTTCAGCGTCGGGATCTGCCCTGTTGCGCTGTCGAAAACGAGATCGGCATCCGGCATGTTCAGGCTGCGACGACTGCAGCGCACTGGGGTGCCAAGGGCTCTGAGCAGTCGTGCCACATGGCCACCGCTGTAACCACCGCCGAGCACCAGCACCCGTGCATTGGGCTTCAGCGGCTTGGATCGGTTGACAAGCTCAGACAGCATCAGTACACCTGTATTAGTTAGTCGCTGCCGTCATGACCGCGAGACGAGCCATTGTCGCCCTGGTCGTTCTGGCCGGGGCGCTGACCTTGGCGCCGGAAGATCCCCGCGCTCAGGCGTCCATTTGCCAGCGGCATCATTCCGTTGACGCCTGTCGCGTCTGGTGATCTTCAGGCCGGTTGATAGTTCAGTCCAAGTCCGCCATCGGGGCCCGGCAATGGTGCGTCCTGGGGTTGAGCCCATTGCAGCAACCGCAGGGCAAGGCGCAGATCGCCATCCATCCAGGCCCGTATGGCCATGGCGCGTCGAGGGTCATAGAACCGTTGACGGCGATACCAGTCAAAAACGTCCGCATCGGATTTATGACCGTTGCAGGACAGGCAGGCCGGTACGCAGTTTTCGGTGACACTCAGTCCGCCGCGGGCGCGGGGAAGAATGTGATCAATGGATTCAGAAGGTTTACCACAATAAATGCAACTTTGACCGGTGTATGTGTGTAGTGATTGTCTCCAACGTCGGACGCGTAATTTGGGGCAGAGTTCGTCGAGAAAAACTGCGTCCCTGTTGTGCATCCGAATGTTTTCGGTTGAACGAAGTTTGCCTTGGAAGCTCCGGGCGTCAATGTGTCGACGGCTGCATTTCCAGAGAATTTTTGGGCAAGAAATTGAGGTTGTTGAACAACTCTTGATTTCAATCCGAGCCAACCTAAAGTGATGGTTTGTGGGGGATTTCATTTCCGACTCCGGATTGTCCCCCTGCAGGCTTGACCTCTCGGCGGCTGGACTCATCCGCGTGGTCTGTCCGTTCGACGCTGTCACGCAGTCGCAACTGCGGCGGATCCGACCTCGTGGTCGTTGGGTGGGGCCATCGCGGGGTTGGGAGTTCCCCATGGCCGCAGCGGAAGCCTTGCTCCAGGCCTTTGGCACGCGATTCGCTGTCACCCCCCCGTTGCAGCAATGGTTGGATTGGTACCACCAGCCGTTGCCGCCGTTGCCACCCCACCGTGATCTGGTGGCGGCGGCTGATCTGAAGACGGCGTTGCGGGACGGCCGATGTCCTTTGCCCCATCAACGCAGCGGGGCCCGTTGGCTTCTGGCAAGACGAGGTGCCGTTCTTGCCGATGAGATGGGGCTGGGAAAAACGTTGACGGCGCTGTTGGCGGCGCGAGCCATGACCCGTTGCGCTGCGCTGAGGTTGATGGTGGTGGCGCCGGTGGGACTGCATGCCCACTGGCGTCGGGAAGCGGAGGTGGTGGATCTCCAGCCTGCTCTGGTCAGCTGGGCGCGCCTGCCGGCAGAGCTTCCACCGGCGGGAACACTGCTGGTGGTGGATGAGGCACATTTCGCTCAATCTCTGCAGGCGAACCGCACGGCGGCTCTGTTGCGGCTGGCGCGTCATCCCCGTCTGCGGGCGATCTGGATGCTCACAGGCACGCCGATGAAAAACGGTCGTCCCGCCCAGCTCTACCCCCTGCTGGCGGCGATGGACCATCCCATTGCCCGGGATCAGCGTCAATTTGAGGAGCGCTATTGCCAGGGGCATTGGCGCGAGAAAGGGGGGCAACAGCGATGGCAGGCCAGTGGCGCCACGCAGCTCGACGAGTTGCGCCGTCTCACACGACCGTTGATCCTTCATCGCCGCAAGGCTCAGGTGCTGGAGCTGCCGCCTAAGCAACGCCGGGAGCACCCCATTGCCCTCTCAGATGCCGAATCCCTCGGATTCGACCATCGCATCGATCTGGTGGTGGAGGACTTTCGGCGTCGAGCCCGCAACGGTGAGGTGCGATCCGATGCGGAACCGCTGGCGGTGCTCACAGCACTTCGCCGGATTGCAGCGGAGTTCAAACTTCCCGCAGCGGCACGGTTGGTGCGAACGCTGTTGGATGCGGGTGAGGCGGTGGTGCTGTTCAGCGGCTTTGTTGAGCCGTTGCAGCTGTTGGAGCAGCGCCTCGGGGGCGCCCTGCTCACCGGTCGTCAACGTTCGTCGGAGCGGCAGCAGGCTGTGGATCGTTTCCAGAAGGGGGACGTGGATCTGCTGCTGGCGACCTTCGGCACTGGTGCTCTGGGATTCACCCTGCATCGGGCCAGGCACGTGGTGCTGTTGGAGCGACCCTGGACCCCCGGTGATGTGGCGCAGGCGGAAGATCGCTGCCATCGCCTGGGGATGGCAGATGAAGTGCTCACCTGCCACTGGTTGCAGTTGGGTCCGGCGGACCAGCTCGTCGATGGCTTGGTGGCCAGCAAGGCTGAACGGATCGAGATCCTGCTGGGTCCCCGTCGCGTGATGCTGGATCGTCAGTCCTTACCGGCGATGCTGCGGCGCTGTTTGCAGGTGGCCTGACGCACGTTGAGTTCATGGCGGAGCAACGGATCCGCGTTGTCATCCATGCGGGCGATGGCCTGCTCCACATCCCGGCAAGCCTGGTCGTGATTGCCGATCAGGGTCTGCACAAGAGATCTGTCCCGCCAGGGTTCTGGTTGATCTGGGAAGGCTTCAACACTGGCATTGCATCGGTCCAGGGATGAGACCAACTGTTGGGAGGACAAGCCTTCCAAGCAGTTGCTGCTGGACAGGTTCAAGTTCACCTTCGGCGGGGTAGCCCCCTGACAGCCGCTGATCAACAGCAGCCCAAGGCCCAGGGCGAGTCGAGGCGGCCAGCGGTGATCAGTAGCTGTAACGCTCGTTTCCGCCGGCGGCGTAACCATCGCTGCTGAAGGCGGTGTCGGTCTGGGTTGCTGTTGAAGTGCTGCCAAGGCTTGCTGCAGTGGCGGTGGTTGCCCCGCCGAACAGATCGCCGAGGTACTGACCGCAGTCAGGGAACGTGCCGGGGTCCTTGACCACAGCTTCGGTGATCATCACAGAGGCATGTTCCGGTGATGTCTTGAACAGTCCGCGGCTCTGCCGCTTGATCAGGGCATAGGCAGCGTTCCAGCTCACCTCATGGGCATTACCGCTGCTGCGCATGAAGCAATACACCTGTGCACCTTTCTGCTCGGTATCGCTGCCTGACCATGCCGCGCTGGATCCACCGAGCAAGCCGACGATCACGCCGACGCCGCAGAGAATCCGATGGGCGGTGGAGCGGGGCATGAACGAACACCGTGAACAACCTGCGCTCAAGGTATCGATGGCGTGGTTACTGTCCAGGGCTGATCAGCCTGACGACCAGCGGCAAGACCAGGAGAACTGTGATCAGCCGCACCGCATGCAGTGCGGCCACCGCTGCGCCGACGCCGAATTCAGCGCCTACAAGGCTCATGCCGCTGATGCCGCCAGGGGCGGCCCCCAGCAGGGCGACGACAGGATCAATCCCCAGCAGACGGCTGCTCCAGAGACCCACCACGATGCCGGTCAGGACCAGGCTGAGCGTGATCAGCAACGCGGGTTTCCACAGCGCCTGCAGTTGATCAAGGGAGGTTCGACTGAGGCCGGTGCCGATCACGGTGCCGATCCCGATTTCCAGAGCGGTGCGGGTTCCCGATGGCCAGGAGGCCTGTTCCAAGATTCCGCTCATGCTCAGCAGCCCTGCGCCCAGAAGTGCACCGGCCAGCGGAGCGGCGGGGATGCCGCTCAGCAGCGCCAGCAGCCCCACCGTTGTACCGGCCAGGGCGTACAGCAGCAGCGTTGCCAGTGGGGGCATCGGATGCAGTGGCATGGAATTCCTTGATCTTGAGCCACCGTCGTTCCTGTGTTGTCATCGGCGCAGTGTTGTTCCCGGCCATGAGCTCCTCCGTGTCGTTCAGGATCACGCGCACCGCTGAAGACCTGGCGCAGACCATCACGGCATTAACCCAGCGCCTGGTGAAGCTGGAGCAACGGCAGGAGGCCTTGGAGCTTCAGCTGCGCCAGCAGCTGCAGTCCGTCCATGACGTGCCCGATGAGGAGCTGGCCACATTGGATGGGATCGAACAGCTGTTGGAGGAAACCCGCCAGTTGCTGCAGGCCACGGAGGCGCCGGTCGTCTCAGAGTCCAGCGATCCTGAGCATGACCACCACCACTTTCATGACCAACAAGGTCAGGATATGGCCGCATAGGGGTGGCGGGAGGTGCCAAAATAAGAAGAAAGGCAACTATGGCTCCCACCATCCCTGCCTCAGGTGCTTGCACCATGGCCCAGTCATCCTCTTCCGTTCATGGTCTGACCCTCCGGACCCGTTCCGGTTTCATTGAGGGTGGACATCAGCTGGAGAAGCTTGAGTTCGCTCTGGCCATCGCCGAAGCAAGGGGTGACCAATCCCGCTGCTCGACGCTTCGCGATCGGATTGCTGATCTCGGCGGTAATGCTGAAGAGCCAGGGACCTGAACAGCGACCAATGGTTGTTGATTCAAGATTTGCGTTGTGAATGGTCGACTGATTGGAAATGTTGTAGGAGTGACGGTAAGATTCAGTTGGGATTTGTTCACGATTGATATTGATGCTCTCCCTCGCGAAGAAAGATTCAGTTTCCGATCAGCGCGCTTTCCATCGTCAAGCTGCAAAAACCCTGTTTGATCAGGCCAAATCGGTTGCAGAAAACGGACAGTTTTCAGAAGCAGGCTCGTTGATTCTCAAGGCCTTGGATCAAGAACGCCGCGCACAAATCAGTGGGCCCCAGGTTCTTCAGTTGATCAAGCCCCGAATTTGAGTTGGTTTTTATAAGCGGGTGACCGGACTCGAACCGGCGACGTTCAGCTTGGGAAGCTGACATTC
>CAJWIC010000037.1 GCA_913040905.1 uncultured Synechococcus sp.
CGGCCAAGGAACGGGGAATCTCCCTCGAACAGATCTATTCCTGATTCGCGATGACGACTCTCCGACTCGATTCCCTCAAAGCCAACAAGGGCGCCCGTCGCCGCAAATTGCGCAAGGGTCGCGGCATCGCCGCCGGCCAGGGCGCCAGCTGCGGCTTCGGCATGCGCGGCCAGAAATCCCGTTCTGGCCGGCCCACCCGCCCTGGTTTCGAAGGTGGCCAGATGCCCCTCTACCGCCGGGTGCCAAAACTGAAGCACTTCCCCCTGGTGAACCCCAAGCACTTCACGGTGCTCAATGTTTCGGCTCTCAACAGCCTTGAGGACGGCAGCACCGTGAGCCTGGATTCCCTCGTCAAGGATGGAATTGTCACCAGTCCGAAGCATCCCCTGAAGATCCTCGGCAACGGTGATCTGACGGCCAAGAAGCTGACGGTTCAGGCTGCTGCCTTCACCGCCTCGGCCCGTACCAAAATCGAAGCCGCCGGCGGCAGCTGCGAAACTCTGGACTGATCCGGCCGGGTTCACCGTCCATCAGCCCTAAGGTCTGAGCCGTCCGCTGGATGTCAATCCACGGGCGGCTTTGCTGTATTCAGCCCACCCCACTCCTCCAGTCCATGCTCGTCAGTCGGGGCCGCAATCCCAACGCCGCCGAGGTCATCAGCCAGCTGATCGGCAACTCGGGCCTGCGCAATCGCGTGCTCACCACTTTGAGCCTGTTGCTTTTGGTGCGTCTCGGGATCTACATCCCCATACCAGGGATCGACCGTGAAGCCTTCGCCAGTTTCATCGAGCAGGGCGGCTCCCTGCTGGGATTCCTGGACATTTTCACCGGTGGAGGCATCTCAACCCTCGGCGTGTTCGCACTGGGGATCCTGCCGTTCATCAACGCTTCGATCATCCTGCAGCTTCTGACGGCATCCCTTCCGCAACTGGAGGATCTGCAGAAGAACGAGGGGGAAGCAGGGCGACGCAAAATCGCCCAGATCACGCGCTACGTCGCTCTGGGCTGGGGCCTGATCCAAAGCGTCGTTTTCGCCATGATCCTGCGCCAGTACGCACTGGAAGGCATCAGCGAAGTGGTGTTTGTGGTCCAGACCGCCCTGTGTCTGGTCACCGGATCAATGGTGGTGATGTGGCTCAGCGAGGTAATCACCGAGCGGGGCATCGGCCAGGGAGCTTCACTGGTGATCTTCCTGAACATTGTGGGAACGCTGCCGCGCACCCTTGGCGCCACGATCGAAGCGGCTCAAACCGGTGACCGCAACACCGTTCTGGGCATCGTTGTGCTCGTGATGGTCTTCTTGATCACCATCGTCGGCATCATCTTTGTTCAGGAGGGTGCACGTCGCATCCCCATCGTCAGTGCCAAACGCCAGGTCGGTGGAGCCGGTGTCGGTGTACTGCCCACCCGTCAGAGCTATCTGCCGTTGAAGCTCAATGCTGGCGGCGTCATGCCGATCATCTTTGCTTCGGCGGTGATTTTCCTCCCGGTCACGATTGCCAATTTCACCAAAAACGAATGGTTGATCCGGGCTGCCAGCCTGCTCAACCCCGGCGCTGCAAACCCCTGGCCCTATGCCTTGGCCTTCTTCGCTCTGATTCTTGGATTCGCTTATTTCTACGCATCACTGACGGTCAACCCAACGGACATCGCCTCCAATCTGAAGAAGGGCGGTGTTGCAATCCCTGGGGTCCGCCCCGGCAGTGCCACTGCCACCTACCTCTCCGGTGTCCAGAACCGGCTCACCCTCCTGGGGGGCCTGTTCCTGGGAAGCGTCGCGATCATCCCCGCAGCGGTGGAACGCGCCACCAACGTGCAGACCTTCCAGGGCCTTGGGGCAACGTCATTGCTGATCCTCGTGGGCGTGGCCATTGACACCGCCAAACAGGTGCAGACCTACGTGATTTCCCAACGCTACGAAGGTCTGGTCCGTCAGTGATCATCGGCAACTGGCACCTGATCTCTCCCTTGTTTTCTATCCGCACACTTCAATGAAAACCCGCCTTCTCTTCCTTGGCCCCCCCGGAGCCGGAAAGGGCACCCAGGCAGCGCGCCTGTGCGAAGCCAACGGCATGAGCCATCTTTCCACCGGCGATTTACTGCGATCTGAGGTTTCCGCCGGCACAGCCCTCGGCCTGGAGGCCGAAGCGGTGATGAACCGAGGAGAGCTGGTCAGTGATGAGCTGGTGCTGGCGATTGTGGAAAGTCAGATGAAGACCTTGTCGGGAAGCGGTTGGCTTCTCGATGGCTTTCCCCGCACTGTTCCCCAGGCCAACGCCCTCGAACCACTGCTCAAGGAACTGGAGCAACCGATCGAAGCCGTCGTGCTGCTCGAGCTTGACGATGCAGTGCTGATCGAGCGTCTGCTAGCCCGTGGACGCGACGATGACAATGAAGTGGTGATCCGCAATCGCCTTGAGGTCTACAGGGAGAAGACCTCGCCCCTGATCAGCTTTTATCAGGACAAAGGCCTACTGGTGTCGGTCCAAGCGAACGGCTCGGTTGAGGAGATCACCCAACGGATTACAGAGGTCCTGAGTTGACCTGTGTGGTAGGGTTGCCGTTTGGAAATTTGGAGAGCCACGCCTCATGAAGGTGCGCGCTTCAGTCAAGAAAATGTGTGACAAGTGCCGGGTGATCCGTCGCCACGGTCGGGTCATGGTGATCTGCACCAACCCGAAGCACAAGCAGCGCCAGGGCTGACACCCTGCCCAAGCCAGACCTGAGCAGATCATCGAAATGTCTGCTTCCGGGCTGCATCGCAACATTCACCGCCTCCACTTGCAAGGAGGCCTCTGTCCCTCTCATTTGAATCTTCGTGGCACGGATCGCCGGCGTTGACATTCCCCGCGACAAACGGGTTGAAGTGTCCCTCACCTACATCTATGGAATCGGCCCAACCCGGGCACGAACCATCCTGGCCCAGACTGGGGTGAACCCCGACATTCGGGTCAAGGATCTGGAGGACGGTGACCTTCAGAAGCTGCGCAATGCTGCCGACGACTTCACCCTCGAGGGGGATCTGCGCAGGCAGGAGGGCATGGCCCTGAAGCGCCTGCAGGACATCGGATGTCTGCGCGGGCGCCGTCATCGCATGAGCCTGCCCGTGCGTGGCCAGCGCACACGAACCAATGCGCGCACCCGTCGGGGCGCACGTAAGACCGTGGCCGGCAAGAAGAAGTAATTCCCCCCTCGTCCTTTACACGACCGCACCCGGCCCATGGCCAAACCCGCTAAGAAAACAGGCCCTAAAAAGGCCAAACGCAACGTTCCGAACGGCGTTGCTCACATCCAGAGCACCTTTAACAACACCATCGTGTCGATCACCGACACCTCTGGTGAAGTCATCTCCTGGTCATCCGCCGGTGCCAGTGGCTTCAAGGGTGCCCGCAAAGGCACACCTTTCGCTGCTCAAACTGCAGCAGAGGCAGCCGCACGTCGCGCCCTCGATCAGGGCATGCGACAGATCGAAGTGCTCGTCAAAGGCCCTGGATCCGGTCGTGAGACCGCCATCCGTGCCCTGCAGGTGGCTGGTCTTGAAATCACCCTGATCAGAGACGTCACTCCGCTGCCCCACAACGGTTGCCGGCGGCCCAAGCGCCGTCGCGTCTGAATCGCACCATTTCCCGGTTTACGCCCCCTATCCCGCATCAGACCGTGCTGCAATACCAGATCGACCGCATCGAGCATCAGGTGGAAGAGGATCGCTCCCAGAGTGGGGTGTTCCTCATCGGTCCCCTTGAGCGGGGTCAGGCGACCACTCTGGGTAATGCCCTGCGACGTGTCCTGATGGGCGGCCTCGAGGGCAGCGCCGTCACCGCCATTCGCATCGCTGGCGTCAATCACGAATATGCCACCGTCCCGGGTGTGCGTGAAGACGTCCTCGACATCCTCCTGAACTGCAAGGAGCTCTCCGTCAACAGCCGTTCTTCAGAGCTGGAGATCGGCCGCCTCGTGGTGGCCGGTCCCGCCGAAGTGACCGCCAAAGATCTGCAGTTCTCCTCCCAGGTGGATGTGGTCGATGGCAACCGACCCATCGCCACCGTGGCCGACGGTTACAGCCTCGAGCTTGAGGTTCATGTGGAGCGAGGCGTTGGCTATCGGCCTGTTGATCGCCACAGCGAGGACACCAGCGCCATCGACCTGCTTCAGATCGATGCTGTGTTCATGCCGGTGATCCGGGTGAACTTCACCATCGATGAAACCGCCGTCGCCGAGGGTGGATCCGCCCGCGAGCGTTTGCGCATGGAGGTCGTCACCGACGGCTCCATCACCCCCGATGATGCTTTGGCTCAGTCAGCCAACTACCTGATCGAGTTGTTCCAGCCCCTCGCCACGGTGACCCTCGTCGAGGAGCCAGGAATCGAACCTGAGCCATCTGCAGAAGCGCAGATTCCTCTGGAGGAGCTCAACCTTTCAGTTCGGGCTTACAACTGCCTCAAGCGTGCCCAGGTCAACTCCGTTTCCGACCTCATGGGTTTCAGTTACGAGGATCTGCTGGAGATCAAGAACTTCGGTTCCAAATCAGCCGACGAGGTGATCGAAGCCCTCGAGCGCATCGGCATCTCCATCCCCCAGAGCCGCACCTCTGCCTGAGATCGGCCGACCTGCCTGCCCCCTTTCCGACATCCGTCTCCGACAGAACCATGCGTCACCAATGCCGAGTCCCCCAGCTGGGTCGCCCCGCTGACCAGCGCAAGGCGATGCTCCGCGCCCTCACCACTCAGCTGATCCGCGAAGGTCGGGTCACCACCACCAAGGCTCGTGCCAAAGCTTTGCGCGATGAAGCCGAGCGGATGATCACCCTCGCCAAGGACGGCAGCCTGGCTTCCCGTCGGCGCGCTCTTGGCTACATCTACGACAAGCAGTTGGTTCACGCCCTGTTCGACAAGGCACCTGACCGCTACAGCGACCGCAAGGGCGGCTACACCCGCATCACCCGCACGGTGCCCCGTCGTGGTGACAATGCCGAGATGGCCATCATCGAACTGGTCTGATCCTTTCCCCCCTGCGTCAATACTGACGTTTGAGCTCCCAACCCTCGTCTGCATCACCTGAGTCCACGGTCCCTCGTCGGATCGCCCTCAGCCTGCAGTACGAGGGTTCTGCCTTTTGTGGGTGGCAGCGTCAACGCAATGGCCACAGTGTTCAGGCCCAGTTGGAAGCGGCCATCGAGCAGCTGGATCCCCACCGACCGATCCAGACCTTCGCTGCAGGACGAACAGACGCCGGCGTCCATGCTGCCGGCCAGGTGGTGCATTTCGACTGTGGAGACAGGATCCCCCCCGCCAAGTGGGCTCCAGCCCTGAACGGACGGCTGCCATCCACGATCCGTGTGAGGGAGTCGGTGCTGCGGCCCAGGGATTGGCATGCCTGCTACTCAGCCATCTACCGGCGTTATCGCTACACCATTCACAACGGGCGCCGGCCCAACCTGTTTGTCGCCCCCTGGAGCTGGCATCGCTATCAGCTCCGGCTGGATGAGTCCCGAATGCGGGACGCCCTCAACGGCATGCTCGGGCTCCATGATTTCACTGCATTCATGCGGGCTGGAAGCCGTCGGGCCCACGCGCGTACAACCGTCCAGGAGGTGGAGCTTGTGCGCCAAGGCGACTTGGTGCGGGTTGAGATCCAAGCCAGTGGCTTTTTATATGGCATGGTTCGCCTGTTGATGGCCCAGTTGGTGGCTGTGGGGGAACACCGTTTATCGGTGAGGGATTTCGAGCAGCGCTGGCGTCAACGCCGTCGCCACGAGGTCAGGGAAGCAGCTCCAGGCCATGGGCTGTGCCTGCTCAGGGCTGGATATGAACAGGAGATCTTTACCAAAGCTGGCTGGTACGATTGTCAACCGTGGTTTTTTCTGGCGGAGAGTGATCCACCTCCGGATCCTCCGCCTCTGCCGGAAGCAAACGGATCTGATCTCTGAGCACATCCCTCCTCCATCAGGTGGGGGGCCGTCGAAGAGTAAGCTCGGTCCTTGAGCTCCCGTCGGGTCCTTTTTTGGACCAGACCATCCCTGACCAGCTCTGCCATCACGGCTGAGCACTTCCGAACCGGCATGCCGGCGCGATGAACAAGACCTCCCTTCCTCAGATTGATTCTCTCGAACGCCAGTGGTATCTGGTGGACGCTGAGAACAAAACCCTCGGTCGCCTGGCCACCGAGGTTGCCGCTGTTCTGCGCGGCAAGAACAACCCGAACTTCACTCCCCACCTGGATACCGGCGATTTCGTCGTGGTGGTGAATGCCGAGAAGATCCGGGTGAGTGGCAACAAGCCCAGCCAGAAGCTGTATCGCCGTCACTCCGGTCGCCCCGGCGGCATGAAGACCGAAACCTTCGAGGCGCTGCAGGATCGCATCCCTGAGCGGATTGTCGAAAAGGCGATTAAGGGCATGCTCCCCCACAACGCCCTCGGCCGTCAGATGTTCCGCAAGCTCAAGGTGTACAAGGGCAGCGAGCACCCCCACTCCGCCCAGAAGCCTCAGCCCCTTCAGCTCACCTCCTCTGCAACCGCCAAATGAGCAGCAATTCCGTCGTTTATTGGGGCACTGGTCGCCGCAAGACCTCCGTTGCCCGTGTGCGTCTCGTCCCCGGCAACGGAACGATCACCATCAATGGTCGTCCCGGTGACAACTACTTGAATTACAACCCCTCGTACATCGCAGCGGTCAAGGCTCCCCTGGAGACCCTTGGTCTTGGATCGGAGTACGACATCCTGGTGAACGTCCACGGCGGCGGACTCACCGGTCAGTCCGGAGCGATCAAGCAAGGTGCGGCCCGTGCTCTCTGTGAGTTGTCCGCCGACAACCGCAAGCCCCTCAAAACCGAGGGCCACCTGAGCCGCGACCCCCGAGCCAAGGAACGCCGCAAGTACGGCCTCAAGAAAGCTCGTAAGGCTCCTCAGTTCTCCAAGCGCTGATTCTCTACCAATGCCCAAGCCCGACATCCATCCCACCTGGTATTCCGATGCCAAGGTGATCTGCAACGGCGAAGTCGTGATGACCACCGGCTCAACCCAGCCGGAGATTCACGTCGACGTCTGGAGTGGCAACCACCCCTTCTTCACAGGAACCCAGAAGATCCTTGACACCGAGGGTCGCGTTGATCGCTTCATGAAGAAGTACGGCATGGGCAAGAAGAAGGCTGGCGACAACGCCAAAGCCGAGGCCAAGGCAGAGTCTTAATCCATTCGTCATAACGGGGCATGGACGCCTCGACTCTTGTTGCGCGGCTTGAGGCCGCCACTGCCAGCTTCCGCAATCTTGAGCGGCAGCTGGCGGATCCGGATGTGGCAGCCGATCCGACCCGGCTGGAAAAAATTGCCAGGGAACGGGCAAGGCTCGAGCCCCTGGTTCTGGATTTTGAGAAACTGCAGGCTCTGGAATCAGAGCAACAGCAATCCCGTGAACTACTGAAGGAAAGTCGCGGGGATGCAGCCATGGAGGAGCTCGCCCAGGAGGACCTTGCCAGCCTCAACACTCGCCACGCAGAGCTGACCGAGAAGCTCACCGTGGCCCTCCTACCCCGCGACCCCCGCGATGAGCGCAGCGTCATGCTGGAAATCAGAGCCGGGGCTGGTGGCGATGAAGCCTGCATCTGGGCCGGTGATCTCGCGCGTATGTACGAGCGCTACAGCCAGAAGCTCGGCTGGACCGTTCAACCCATCAGCAGCAATGAAGCGGATCTGGGGGGATTCCGGGAATTGATCCTCTCGGTCAAAGGGGACAGTGTCTTCAGTCAGCTCAAGTTTGAAGCCGGGGTGCATCGGGTCCAAAGGGTCCCCGCCACCGAATCCCAGGGACGCGTCCACACCTCCACAGCCACCGTCGCCGTGATGCCCGAGGCCGACCCCGTGGAAGTGCAGCTGGATCCCAAGGATCTGGAGATCAGCACCGCCCGCTCCGGCGGCGCCGGGGGCCAGAACGTCAACAAAGTTGAAACCGCCGTGGACCTGCTCCACAAACCCAGCGGCATCCGCGTGTTCTGCACCCAGGAGCGCTCACAGCTGCAGAACCGGGAACGGGCCCTGGAGATCCTGCGAGCCAAGCTGCTGGAGCAGGAGCAACGGGAGGCG
Organism: uncultured Synechococcus sp.; assembly: GCA_913040905.1. The sequence goes on from CAJWIC010000037.1 coordinate 8,076, forward strand.
GCGGCTCGCGAAAGCAGCGACCGTCGCGCCCAGGTGGGCAGCGGGGATCGCAGTGAAAAAATCCGCACCTACAACTACAAGGACAACCGCACCACCGATCACCGGCTGGGCAGAAACTTCTCCCTGGAGCCGGTGCTGGACGGTCAGCTCGAGGATCTGATCGGCGCCTGCATCGCTGAAGAACAACGGCGGAAACTGGAGGCCCTTAGCCAACAGGGCGAGGACTGACGCTCAGATCAGGCACCGATCACGTATTTGGCCCATTCGCTGTGGCGTCCGGAATGGATCTGACGGGTTGCTTCAAAACTGAGGCTGCTCAGGGGACGACGCGGCACCCGCATCAGCGGCATGTCAGCTTCCTTGGGGGTGCGATTGCCCTTGCGAACATTGCAGCTCAGACAGGCGGTGGTCACGTTTTCCCAGGTGTCACTACCACCACGGCTGCGGGGCACCACGTGGTCGATCGACAGCGGCTCGTTGCGGCAGCCGCAGTACTGACAGCTGTGGTTGTCGCGATGGAACAGGTTGCGTCTTGTCAGCGGCAACTGACGGAAGGGCACCCGGACGTATTGCCGCAAGCGGATAACGGTCGGAAGATGGGTGCCACGCCGGATCTCGCGGGTGGAATCCTGCTCGAGACTCTCAGCTTTGCCCTTGAGCATCATCACCATGGCGCGGCGCCAGGTGGTGATATTCAACGGCTCGTAGGACGCATTGAGAACGAGAACCTGGCCCATGCCAGCTCCCTGAATACAAGCCATGCTATCGATCCCACCAAGCCCTCCTTGGTAACGCTGAGCACCAAAGCCCCATGTCGGAGCTAAGTCCACGCCAGCGCGCCTGGGTGGAGGTCTCCCCCACGGCCATCGAGGCCAACTGCCGACTGCTGCGCCGTCAGCTCGCCCCGGGCTGCCAGCTGATGGCCGTGGTGAAAGCCGACGGCTATGGCCACGGCGCCGTGACCGTGGCAAAGGCCGCTCTGCGCAGCGGGGCATCCAGCCTTGGCGTGGCAACCCTTCAGGAAGGCCTGGAACTGCGAGATGCAGGCATCGAGGCGCCGGTGCTGATCCTCAGCGCCTTGCACACCCCGCAGGATCTCGGCCACTGCCTGGAGCGGCGGCTGATGCCGACCCTGAGCAGCCTGGATGAAGCGAAAACCGCAGCTGCGGTTGCTGCGGGGCGAGGAACCGACCGCTTCCCAGTGCAGCTGAAACTCGATACGGGGATGGGCAGACTCGGTGTTGAATGGCAGGAGGGCGCTGGGCTGGTGCAGTCCATCCGTAACCTGCCGCAGCTGAAGCTGGTGGGCCTTTACAGCCACCTCGCCTGCGCCGACGAACCAGACGATCAGCTCACCCAAGTGCAGCTGCAGCGCTTTCGATCCGTCATTGAGGCCCTGCCAGGTGGCGGTAAAGACCTGTGCTGCCACTTAGCGAATTCCGCAGGCACCCTGAAGGCCCCTGGGCTGCACCTCGACATGGTGCGCGTTGGCCTCGCCCTTTACGGACAATCTCCCGCTGACCACCTCGGCATGGATCTGGCACTGCAGCCTGCCTTGGCTGTGAAGGCACGCGTCAGTCTGATTCGTGAGGTGCCGAGCGGCAGCGGCATCAGCTACGGCCATCGTTTTGTCACCAGCCGTCCGTCGCGTCTGGCCGTCATTGGCATCGGCTACGCCGACGGTGTGGTCCGGGCCCTCAGCGGCAGGATCGAGGTCCTGCATCGTGGTCGCCGGTTGCCCCAGGTGGGCAACATCACCATGGACCAAATCATCCTGGATGCCACCGGAATCGAGGATCTGACGGTGGGCGACACCATCACGCTGCTGGGGCAGGACGGAGCTGACTGCATCAATCCTCAGGACTGGAGTGTTCGCTGCGGCTCCATCCCCTGGGAAATTCTCTGTGGTTTCAAACACCGCCTGCCACGGATCGAGATCTGACCGACCGGCCAACGCTTGGTATTCTGTTGAGGCCACTGGAGAGGTGGCTGAGTGGTTGAAAGCGGCTCCCTGCTAAGGAGTTACAG
>CAJWIC010000038.1 GCA_913040905.1 uncultured Synechococcus sp.
CGCCGTTTCTGGTCTGGACCACCGCCGGCAGCCTGATCTGGACGGCCCTGCTCACAGTGGCCGGCATGGTTCTCGGAGAGGGCTACAGCAACGTTGAGCTCTGGATTGACCCTGTCTCCAAGGCCGTGAAGGTGTTGCTGGTGGTGTCGGTGCTGGCTGGCGCGATCTGGCTGGGCCTGCGGGTCTGGCGCCGGCGTCAGTCCTCGGACTGAACGCCAGCTTCAAACGGTGATTCAGAAGGGGATTTCTTCGTCCGAGGCCTGTCCACCAAAGTTGCCGGCGGCCTCCTGGTTGTCCCGCTTGGACCCCAGCAGTTCGAGCCGGTCGACCCGCACCACAGGCTTGCTGCGCTCTTCACCGCTGTTGCGGTCGGTCCAGCGGTCGAGCTTGACGCTGCCGATGATGCCCAGCAGAGAGCCTTTCTTGACGTAATCAGCAGCAACCTGGGCTTGTTTTCCCCAGATCTCGAGGTTGAACCAGTCCGGCTCATCGTCGCGGCTGCGGCGATTCACGGCCATGGTGAGGTTGGCGACCATGCTGCCGGACTCGAAGTAGCGCACTTCGGGGTCGCGGCCGGCTCGGCCGACGAGGGTGACGGAATTCACGCCCATTTGGATTCACTCCTGTTGATGGTTTCAATGATGCGCCACGGTTTCGGTGGCTGCTTTCAAGGAGTTCCACCCCCACCGCCGGATGTAACAAGCAGCGTCGGAATCCGCCCCTATGATTCGCCGGCCTGAGGTCCTGTGGCCGTGCTGTTTCGTCGTTTCCAGCTGTCTCGCGACATCGGTATCGACCTGGGCACTGCCAACACCCTGATCTACGTTTCCGGTCGGGGCATCGTGCTGCAGGAACCGTCCGTTGTTGCCCTCGATCTCGAGCGTGGCGCCACGTTGGCGGTGGGAGATGAAGCCAAACTGATGCTGGGCCGCACCCCAGGGAACATCCGCGCTGTGCGGCCCCTCCGCGATGGTGTGATCGCCGACTTTGATGCTGCTGAGCAGATGCTCAAAACCTTCATCACCAAGGGCAATGAAGGTCGCGGGATCATGGCTCCGCGTTTGGTGGTTGGTATTCCTAGCGGTGTCACCGGCGTCGAGCGGCGGGCCGTTCGGGAAGCCGGCATGGCCGGCGCCCGCGAGGTGCATCTGATCGATGAGCCGGTAGCGGCCGCGATCGGCGCGGGTCTTCCGGTGACCGAACCCGTCGGCACCATGATTGTGGACATCGGCGGCGGCACCACCGAGGTTGCGGTGTTGAGTCTTGGCGGAACGGTGCTGAGCGAATCCGTGCGGGTGGCGGGCGATGAGATCAGCGATGCGATCGGCGTTTATCTCAAGAAAGTGCACAACATGGTTGTCGGCGAGCGCACCGCGGAGGACATCAAGATCCGCATCGGATCGGCCTTCCCCGATGACGCCTTCGACCAGGAGTCGATGGATGTGCGCGGTCTGCACCTTCTCTCCGGACTGCCCCGCACGATCAATCTCAAAGCCGGAGATCTACGGGAAGCAATCGCCGAGCCGCTCAATGTGATCGTCGAAGCGGTGAAGCGCACCCTGGAACGCACTCCACCGGAACTGGCTGCCGACATCGTCGATCGCGGCATCATGCTGGCCGGTGGCGGAGCCCTCGTTCGTGGCATCAGCGATCTGATCAGCCACGAAACGGGCATCTTTGTGCACATCGCCGAAGACCCGCTCCTGTGTGTCGTCAACGGCTGCGGTCAGGTGCTGGAGGACTGGAAGCGCCTCCAGCGCGTTGTGGATACGCCGGAATTCATCCGCTCATCCGCCGGCGCCTGAGCCCATGGCCCCATCGCTGCGGCCTGGCAACAGTCGCTGGCGCGGACTTGGTCGGTTGACCCCCTGGCTTCTGCTGTTGGCAGGCCTGGCCCTGGTGCGATTGAGCAAAGGTGCAGGCTTTGCCGATGCCTATGCCTTGCTCAGCCGTCCGTTCTGGCCCGGTTCAGCGCAGCGGGAATGGATCGTGGCAGCCACCGATCTGGAACTGAAGTCCAGGCTGACGCTGCTTGAGAAAGACAATCAGCGTTTGCGCGGACTGCTGGCTCTCCAGCAGTCCGGCTCTGCTGCTGGTTTGGTGCCGGCGGCGGTGATAGCCCGCCGTCCCCGCGGCTGGTGGCAGCAACTGGACCTCGGCAAGGGGGCGCTCCAGGGCATCACGCGGAACGACGCCGTGCTCGGTCCAGGGGGACTTGTGGGGCGGGTGTCCAGCACGACCCCAGCCACCGCGCGGGTGAAATTGCTCACCGCGCCAGGACACGAGATCGGCGTTTGGCTGCCCCGCTCCGGCCGTCATGGGCTGTTGGTGGGGACGGGTTCCAGTCGACCGCAGCTGCGTTTCATCGATCGCGATCCCGATGTGCGTCCCGGTGATCTGGTGAGCACGTCTCCAGCCAGCACGTTGCTGCCGCCCAACATTCCAGTGGGGGTGGTTCAGGCTGTCGACGATCAGGCGACGCCGGCCACAGCCGCCGTTGTCCAGCTGATTGCTGCGCCGGAGGCCATCGACTGGGTGCAGGTGATGACGCGCTGACCATGGCCCGCTTGCATCAACAGCCCATCTGTGTCGCTTCCAGTCTGCTGGTGCCCCTGGTCACTCTCGCCACCCCCCCCTGGCTGGGTCTTGATGGCATCCCACCGGCCTGGGCTGTGATCTGGCTGTTGCCCTGGGCGCTGGTGGATGGGCCTGTTTCCGGTGCCTTGTCCGGCCTGGCGGTGGGACTGGTGATGGACGGCCTGCATCTGTCGGGTTCGAGTCAGATTCCGGCGCTGGTGCTGCTGGGCTGGTGGTGGGGTCGGCTGGGTCGTCGGGCCCAACCGATCCAGCGCAGCCTCAATCTCGGTTTGCTGGCCTGGCTGGGCTCCATGCTGCTGGGACTCAGCCTGCTGGCTTCACTGTTGATTCGCTTTGGCTGGCCTCTGGACCCACAGTTGTGGAGCTGGGTTTGGCACACCCTCTGGTGTCAGGCTCTGATCACCGGACTGCTGGCGCCGATGCTTGCTTCGGTGCAACTGCTGCTCTGGCGTCGGAGGGTTCCCTCATGAGATTCAGCCGCCGGCAGTTGCTGATCGGATCGCTGGCGGCAGGGTTGGCGGCCTGCGGTCGACCTTCAGCGCGACAGCAGGCCCTGGAGCTCTGGACCCTGCAACTGGCTCCCAAATTCAATGATTACTTCGCTGATGTTCTGGACGCCTGGCTGGAGTATGGGCCGCAGGTGCCGGTGCCGGTGCGATGGACCGATCTGCCCTGGGGATCAGTCGAGCGCAAGCTGCTGGCGGCGGTCTACGCAAGGACCGCCCCCGATCTGGTGAATCTCAACCCACCGTTTGCCGCCAACCTCGCCAGCAAGGGGGGGCTGATGGATCTGACGCCTCTGCTGCCCCCGCATGCCGGCAGTCGTTACATCCCATCGGTCTGGGAGGCCTGTCGGGACGCCGATGCCGGGCAGATCGCAGTGCCCTGGTATCTGACGGTTCGCCTCAGCCTGGTGAACCGTCGCCTGATGGATCGTGCGGGCATCGATCAGCCCCCCACGCGCTGGGAGCAGATTCCTGGGTTTGCCCGCCGGATCCGCGAGCGAACGGGGCGCTACGGACTGTTCATCACGACGGTGCCGGATGACTCGGCTGAGTTACTGGAGTCTCTGGTTCAGATGGGGGTCACTCTGCTGGACGGCCAGCGCCGGGCGGCTTTCGACAGTCCAGCCGGTCGTGAGGCCTTTCGCTTCTGGACGGATCTGTACCGGGAGGGGCTGTTGCCCCGGGAGGTGGTGAGTCAGGGCCAGCGCCGGGCGATCGAGCTGTTCCAGAGCGGTGATCTCGCCATGGCGGCCACCGGCGCGGAGTTTCTGCGCAGCATTCAGGTGAATGCACCGGGGATCGCCGCCGCAACGGAACCGCACCCCCCCCTGACCGGCCCCGATGGCATGGCCAACGTGGCCCTGATGACCCTGGCGGTTCCCAAGCAAAGTGCGCGCGCCCAGGAGGCTCTGGACCTAGCGTTGTTTCTGACCAATGGCGCCAACCAGACCCGTTTCGCGGAACAGGCCCGGGTGCTGCCCTCCTCCCTTGAGGCTCTGGCGGCAGTGCGCTCGTCCCTGGAGCGGGAGCAACCCACCACCGAGCAGGAACGGCAGATTCGCCAGGCCCGTCTTCTGTCCGCTCAGACGCTTGAACAGGCGAGGGTTCTGGTGCCGGCTCTGCCGGGGATCAAGCGTCTGCAAAGCATCGTCTACACCCAGTTGCAGCGAGCGATGCTGGGGCAGCTGGACAGCGATACGGCACTGGGGGAGGCTGCCAATGAATGGAACCGCTATTCCCAGGCTCGCTGGCCGTAATGGAAGCCGCAGATTCTTAAGAGAATCGGTAAAGCGGGCACGCGCAAAGCGCTTTCGGCTCGGTATGTCCGGGTTGAACGGTATGGTTTCAACTCGTTAAGCCAGGTTGATGTCTGGTGACGTCCTGAGCCAACCAAAAGCCACTGTTCTCGTCGTTGACGACGAGGCAGCTGTACGCCGGGTGCTCGTGATGCGCCTGCAGCTGGCTGGTTATCGGGTTGTCTGCGCTGAAGATGGTGAGCAGGCGCTTGCCCTCTTCCACAGTGAATCTCCTGACCTGGTGGTTCTCGATGTGATGCTGCCGAAGCTGGATGGCTTCGCCGTTTGTCGGCGGCTTCGGGCGGAATCCTGCGTGCCGATCATCTTCCTATCCGCCGTCGACGCCATTTCGGAGAAGGTGGCTGGCCTGGATCTGGGAGCCGACGATTACCTCCCCAAGCCGTTTAGCCCCAAGGAGCTCGAGGCTCGCATCGCCACCATCCTCCGGCGTGTCGGTCGTGGTGCCGCTGAGATTGAGAGCCGTGAATTACCGACCGGTCAAGGCGTGATGCGGCTGGGCGAGTTGGTGGTGGACACCAATCGCCGTCAGGTGACCCGCGGTGCGGAACGGATCAACCTCACCTACACCGAATTCAGCCTGCTGGAATTGTTGTTCCGCGAACCCGGCCAGGTGGTGCCCAGGGCTGAAATCCTCGAGCAACTCTGGGGTTATCCCCCCCGTCGTGCGGCTGATCTGCGGGTGGTGGACGTTTATGTGGCTCGTCTGCGGGGCAAATTGGAGCCCGATCCACGCAACCCTGAACTCATTCTCACCGTCCGGGGCATCGGTTACTGCTCCCAGCGTCTTGGAGAGGCTGCGGCGACGGCTTAAGTCCACGCGAGCGGGCAGGATGGCGCCCGATTGCCACGTCTGCTGTGTCTGAGCTGCGCGACACCCGTCTGGAGAAGTCCCTGGCACTGGCTGATCTGGGGCAGGGTCCCTACGCCCTCAATTTTCAGCCGACCCACCGCATGGCGGCTCTGCAGGAGGTCCATGCCGATCTCCCCAACGGGGAGGAGCGGGCCGTGACGGTGTCCGTGGCTGGTCGGGTGATGACGCGGCGGGTGATGGGCAAGCTCGCCTTCTTCACCCTGGCGGATGAGACCGGAACCATTCAGTTGTTTCTTGAGAAGGCTGGTCTGGAGGCGCAGCAGGAGGGTTGGTTCAAACAGATCACCGGTCTGGTCGATGCTGGTGACTGGCTTGGGGTGAGCGGCACCCTGCGCCGCACCGATCGCGGTGAGCTGTCGGTGAAGGTGAGCGATTGGCGCATGCTCACCAAGTCGCTGCAACCGTTGCCGGACAAGTGGCATGGCCTGGCCGATGTGGAGAAGCGCTATCGCCAGCGCTATCTCGATCTGATCGTGTCGCCGGACACCCGAGAGACCTTCCGCCGCCGGGCGCGGCTGGTGAGTGGCATCCGTCGCTGGCTGGATGAACGGGACTTCCTTGAAATTGAGACACCGGTGCTGCAGAGCGAACCCGGCGGTGCTGATGCACGTCCTTTTGAGACCCATCACAACGCCCTTGATCTCCCTCTCACCCTGCGCATTGCCACCGAACTGCATCTCAAGCGGCTGGTGGTGGGTGGCTTCGAGCGGGTCTACGAGCTGGGCCGGATCTTCCGGAATGAAGGGGTCAGCACCCGTCACAATCCGGAATTCACGTCGGTGGAGATCTATCAGGCCTATTCCGATTACGTCGGAATGATGGAACTCACCGAGCAGATGATCAGTGCCGTCTGCCAGGAGGTCTGTGGCAGCAGCCGGATCACCTATCAGGGCACCGACATTGATCTCAGCCCGCCCTGGCGCCGGGCCACCATGCACGAGCTGGTGGAGGAGGCCACCGGGCTTGATTTCCGCAGCTTCGCCAGCCGGGAGGAGGCCGCTGCGGCCATGGTTGCCAAGGGCTTGCACGCTCCCGAGCAGGCGGATTCCGTTGGGCGCTTGCTGAACGAGGCCTTCGAGCAGGCGGTGGAGACAACGCTGATCCAGCCCACGTTTGTGACCGATTACCCGGTGGAGATTTCACCGTTGGCCCGGCCGCACCGCAGCAAACCCGGTCTGGTGGAACGGTTCGAGCTGTTCATCGTCGGTCGTGAACATGCCAATGCCTTCAGTGAGCTGACGGATCCGGTGGATCAGCGGCAGCGCCTGGAGGCCCAGCAAGCCCGCAAGGCCGCCGGGGATCTGGAAGCGCAGGGTTTGGATGAGGACTTCGTTATGGCCCTTGAGGTTGGGATGCCACCCACCGGCGGTCTCGGAATCGGTATCGATCGCTTGGTGATGTTGCTGACGGACAGCCCGTCGATCCGCGATGTGATCGCCTTCCCGCTTCTGCGGCCGGAGCCCAGGGTGGAGGATGCCCCCGCAATGGGATAATTCACTCAGTGGCATGGTCCGAATCCCATGAGTGGTGAGCGCGTTGGGTTCCGCTTCAAACACGCCGATGCTGTGGTCAAGCGCAACCCCCAGGGCCGTTCCCGCCGGGGTTGGGTGATGGAACCGGTGGAGCAGACCACCAGCCGTGGCACCAAGATGCCCGCTTATCGGATCCGTTGGCGCGACAGTGAGCGCCCTGAAATCGTGCTCCAGCACATGCTGATTGCCGATCCGGATCCCACACCTCCACCCGAGGGTGTCAGCCTCGAGCCCCCTGCCCCCAAGGCCTGAGTCAGCTCAGACCGGAGTCACGACGCAACTGCTCCAGTTCCTGTTCGGCCTCGAACAGAGCCCAGTCCTGTTCGAGAGATGAACTTTTGCTGGATTGTTGACGGCTCAGATCACTGAGTTGCTGATCCACTTCCTTGAACCGTCGACCGAGGTCGGCCAGGTCCGTCCATTGGCTGCGTCCCTGGTCCATCAGCCCGTTGAGATGTTGTTCCGCCCGTCGGCTGAGCTCCTGCTCCCCGGCACGGCGGGCCCGTTTTGTCCGTTCTGTCCAGGCGCGCACGTCAGCAGCCAGGGCCAGCAGCTGTTTTCGCAGCTCCTCCGCCTCCTGTTGCAACTGCTGCCGTTGGCGCTGCAGAGATCGAACCCGGTCAACCAGGTGTTGCTGTTTGAACAACTGCTCCTGGACGGGGTTCTGGCTCAGAAACGCTGAAAGTCGTTGGTCCAGCTCCCTTTCGAGTTGCTCCAGCCAGTTGCTCATGGATTGTTCCCAGGGGTTGTGATCACCGGTTTTTCGATCTCGATCTGCAGGGGTTCGATCGCCGCCGTCTTCGAGTTGAGGATCATCTGGGTCAACTGGGCCGCTTTGACCTCGCCGACCTCTCCCTCGAGGCCACCAAGACGATCAAAGGCGGCGAGGTACACAGCCTCCAGCTCCTGGATCAGCTGCTCGCGCTGTTGCTTGATCGCCTGACGCCGTTCCTCGGTTTTCATCGCACCCGTGGAGTTTCGTTCAGTCTGCCGGCTGCAGCAGATGCATCGACAGATGATCCTCTGGGTCATGCCAGCGTTGCTCGATCCTCCAGCCGGCGCGCTGGGCCAGCTCGGCGGCGGCGATGGGGCTGTACTTCACGCTGTGTTCCGTGATCCAGACGTCACCGCTGGCAAAGGGCCAGCCTCGTCCCGCCAGTTGGATGGTCTGATCGCAGCGGCTCACCAGTGCCATCTCGATCCGACTCGCCTGCGGCTGCCAATGGGCTTGATAGGAGAAGGTCGTTGGGTCGATGTCGCCGCGCAGATCGCGATTCAGCCGCGTCAGCAGGTTGCGGGCGAAGGCTGCGGAGACCCCAGCTGAATCGTCGTAGGCGGCCTCCAGAACCGCTGGATCGCGGGGTTGGTCCAGTCCCAGCAGCAGCGGTCCACCGCGGAGCAGCCTGCGAAACCGTGTCAGCAGTGTTACTGCCTGATCCGGACTGAAATTGCCCAGGGAACTTCCAGGAAAGAACCCCACCAGGGGTTGTCCGTCCAGTCGTGGATGGTCCGGCAGGGCATCCAGCTGGCTGTGGTCGCAGCAGACCCCCAGCATCGAGACCTCGGGATGCGTTGTGCTCAGCCTTTCCATCGCCTCCTGCAGCGCGGAATAGCTGATGTCCAGCGCCACAAAGGTGCTGGTCTGCATGGCCTTCAACAGGGGCGACACCTTGGGGGCATGGCCGATGCCAAACTCCACCATCACCCCGTTGCCCACTGCAGCCGCCATGGCTTCGGCGTGCTGGTTCAGCAGTGTCAGTTCCGTGCGCGTCAGGCTGTATTCGGGCTGTTCACAAATGGCAGCGAACAGCCGTGAGCCTTCCTTGTCGTAGAGCAGCCAGGCCGGCAGTTGCCGCGGCGTCCTGCGCAGGCCGTCTTCCACCAGTTTTCGCAGATCGGCGGGGGCCGGGTGGAGATCCAGCAGCTCGATGGTCATCGCGCCAGTCGCAGGCCTGCGGCCAGCCAACGGCTGGCTGGGGGGAAGAAATTTCTGTAGGTGTCCCGGCTGTGGCCGGGTGGCGTGAGCCAGCTGCTGCCCCGCAGCACAAACTGAGAACTCATGAATTTGCCGTTGTATTCGCCGATGGCCCCGGGCGGTGCCACAAAACCGGGGTAGGGCCGATAAGGGCTTGCGGTCCACTGCCACAGCACTCCATGGCGGTGGCGCAGGGCCTCGCCGTGCACGGCCGCGGCATGTTCCCATTCCGCTTCCGTCGGCAGACGGGCATCACTCCAACGGGCGAAGGCATCGGCTTCGAACCAACTCAGATGCCGCACAGGCGCTTCCGGATCGAGTGGCTGGCGGCCGGCCAGGGTGAATTCCTCCTGATCGCTGCGCCAGTAGCGCGGGGAGGTCCAGCCGTTCTGCTGACAGAGGCTCCACCCTTCACTCATCCATAGATCCGGACGTGTGTAGCCACCGTCATTAATGAAGGCCTGGAAGTCGCGATTGCTCACCAGGTCATTGCGGATTTGAAACCCGTCCAGCCACACACGATGGCGAGGCCCCTCGTTATCGAAGTGGAAGCCGTTGCCGCGGTGGCCGATCGTCACCAAAGCTTCGTCGCAGCTCAGCCAGCCGTCGGAGTCGATCCGGACGCTCAGGTCTGCCTCACGGTGGTAACAGGGCTCCAGCGGTTGTCGGCTGAAGCCATCCAACAGATCCATTAGCAGCAGCTCCTGATGCTGCTGTTCGTGCTGAAGACCCAGCTCCATGAGCTCAACCAACGTTTCGTCGGCCGTTTGCAGCAGTTGCTCCAGTCCCTCGTTCACCCGGGAGCGCCAGCGCAGGATCTCGTCGATGGTGGGGCGACTGAGCAATCCGCGCTCTGGTCGTGGATGACGATCGCCAATGCTGTCGTAGTAGGAATTGAACTGATAAGCCCAGCGGGAATCACAGGGTGCGTGCCCTTGCAAATGGGGTTGCAGCAGGAAGGTTTCAAAAAACCAGTTCGTGTGAGCCAGATGCCACTTCGGTGGGCTGGCATCTGCCATCCCCTGCAGGCCAAGATCCTCGGGCTCGAGGGGGGCAATCAACGCCTCACTGCGATGTCGCACCTCGAGCAGGGTGTTCAGCTGCAAGACCAGGTTCAACGCACG
>CAJWIC010000039.1 GCA_913040905.1 uncultured Synechococcus sp.
TGGTCATGGTGGCGCGAGCAAAATTGGAGTGTAAAGAGACGCCGACCATGCCCGATCTCTCCCAAGCCCGCGTCGGTGTGATCGGCGGCAGCGGTCTCTACACCATTCCAGGTCTGGAACAGGTGAAGGAGCTGATGATCGACACCCCCTGGGGACAGACCTCTGATGTTCTGCGACTGGGAGTTCTTCAGGGGATGGAGACGGTGTTTCTGGCCCGCCATGGTCGCCATCACCAGTTATTGCCTCGTGAGGTTCCCTACCAAGCGAACATCTGGGCCATGCGGCAGCTCAATGTCCGCTGGCTGATTTCAGTGTCAGCCGTGGGTTCCCTGCAGGAGCATCTGCGCCCGCGGGACATGGTGGTGCCTGATCAGTTCATCGATCGAACCCAGCAACGTCCGCAATCGTTCTTCGGTGATGGCTGCGTCGCCCATGTGAGTCTGGCGGATCCGTTCTGCCCACGATTGAGCGGGTTTCTGGCGGAAGCTGCAGCTGCTGCGATGCCTGCGGGACATCATTTGCATCGCGGTGGCACATACCTCTGCATGGAGGGCCCTGCGTTCTCAACCCGTGCCGAAAGCATGCTGTACCGGAGCTGGGGCTGCTCCGTCATCGGCATGACCAACCACACCGAAGCCCGTCTGGCCCGGGAGGCCGAACTTGCCTATGCATCACTGGCGATGGTGACCGATTTCGATTGCTGGCACAACGACCATGACGCCGTCAGCGTTGAGATGGTGATCGGCAACCTCAGGGCCAACGCCATGGCCACCGAACCGATCCTCAATCGGCTGATGCAGAGCCTCAGCGAACAGCGACCGAGCTCAGACGCCCACTCAGCTCTGGCTGATGCCCTAATCACGGCCCCCGAGCATGTGCCGGATCAGACCCGCGAGCGACTGGACCTGTTCACTCGTCCCTACTGGGGATCCTTCCTTCAGGATTGAGCCAGGTTGAGCCCCAGACTGGCCAACGCTTCGCGGAGCTGCCCACTGTGCTTCTGCAGGAGCTCCCTGGCCGCACCAGGCTCGAGTTCACCGACGGCGATCAACAGGGCCAGTTTCACTGATCCATCGGCCTCGTCCAGCAAGGCAAGGCCGCGGTCACGCTCAACAGCGGCAAGGTCCCGCAGGATCCGCAGGGAGCGGTCGACCAGTTTGCTGTTGCTGGCGGACACATCCACCATGCGGTTGCCGTACACCTTGCCCAACCGAACCATGACGGCGGTGGAGATGATGTTCAAGGCCATTTTGGTGGCGGTTCCGGCCTTGAGTCGGGTTGAGCCGGTGAGCAGTTCCGGCCCTGTCAGCAGTCGGATATCGATGTCGCAGGGGAGGGTTGCTTGATCGCTCGGCACGCAGGCCATGGCAATCGCCAGAGCGCCGATGTCTCTGGCATGACGAAGACCACCCCGCACGTAGGGCGTGGTGCCACCAGCGGCGATACCCACAAGGCAATCGCCTGAGTTGAACCCACGCTGATCCAGGTCCTCATGACCGGCAGCCTCCAGGTCTTCCAGGCCCTCGGAACTGCGCAGCAGCGCGGATGCACCACCGGCGAGAACACCCTGAACCATCTCCGGGTCGCTGCAGAAGGTGGGAGGACATTCAGCCGCATCCAACACGCCGAGTCGACCTGAGGTTCCAGCCCCCAGGTAGAACAATCTGCCGCCTGCTTTGAGACGGGATGCAATCCCATCAACAGCGGCACTGATCGCATCCGAAGCGGCCGCGACAGCGGACTGAGGCCGACGATCCTCGTCAACAAACAGCCGCACAAGCTCAGCTGTCTCGAGCAGATCCAGGGCGATGCTCTTGGGATTCGGCTGTTCCGTCAGCAGATGCCCGCGATCAGAGGACACTGCGTTGTCGTCCTGAAAACGAGTCATCGTCTACAACAAGCCTTCGAGACGTTTCCGCATCGCGTCGAGCTCGCTTGATGACGATTCAGTTTCCGGCGACGACTCCTCCTCTTTCCACTGACTCACATCACGGTTGGCTTCCGGAGGAGCCATGAATAGACGCTCTTCGTCCGATTCGGGAACGAAACCAGACGCCACGAAGCGGGCTTCATATCCAGCATCCCGGCAGAACAGTTCCACGTCCTCGCGCTCCAGGGATTCCACGGTGGGAACCGGAAAATCCTGAGCTTCGAGCAGACCGGCGTAACGCTCTGCGTCATCGGGGTTCTCGAACAGAAGAACCACCGTCCGACCAGCGATCTCAAGCGAGTGGATCCCCTCACTGTCACTGCCGGCATCAAACAGAAGCACGTGAACGCGCATCGCGATGAACACTCGATCCACAACAGAGCCGGAGTCTCTCACCGATCGCTTCACCCGTCCTCTGCCTCCAGAGCGAGTTCCTGCAGGCGGCGATACAAAGCCCGTTCTGCGTCGCCAAGGTCGGCTGGAATGACCACCACAATCTCCACGAGCTGATCACCGCGGCGATCGTCCAGTTCCAGGCCGCGCCCGCGTAGCCGCAGCAATCGTCCACTGGAGGACCCTGGCGGTACCTGCAGGGTGACCGCTCCATCCAGCGTCGGGACCTCGACAGCACAGCCCAGTGCTGCATCCGGCGGGTACAACAAGAGCCTGTAGTGGACCCGCAGACCATCGATGCGCAGACCATCGTCCGTTTGCACCCGCAGCTGCAGAAAGTGGTCGCGTCCTCCGCTGGCGACCCCCTCCAGCCGCAGCCTCCAGCCATCTCCAGCCTGAGGAGGGGTGTCGAGTTCCACAACCGTTCCGTCCTCCAGATTCAACTCCACGGTGGTGCCGTGCAGCGCCTGTTCCGGTGTCAGCTCAACAATGGACTCCAGGTCCTCCTGTGCCCGAACGGGAGGCGGCGGTGGCGGTGCTGCTACAGGAGGTTCGCTCCATGAACCGGAATCATGAACGGCGGGATCGTTCACTTCAGATCGACGTGACGGCTCACCGAGTACGACTTCAAGGAAGTCCTCGAAATCGGGGAACCCGTGTTCAAACGGGTCGTCCTGACGGCCCGTGCCTGGATCACCCTGCTCCCAGGCGCTGCGGCGACGGGGATCGCTGAGCACGGCATAGGCCTCGTTGACCAGCTTGAACCGTTCCTCGGCAACGGGATCATTGCCATTCAGGTCCGGATGCCAACGGCGGGCCTCCCTCCTGAAAGCGCGTTTCAGCTGATCGGCATCCGCCTCGGGACCCAAGCCAAGCAGCGACCAGTAATCAGGTTCAGCGGTAGAAGTCATCGTCCCAGGGATCACCATCCCGGCGGTTCATGCTGCGCCCCCTGGGGGGACCACTCGGCGCAGCCCAGGGATCGTCATCCCAGTCATCGGCGAATAACTCATCCTTGAGGGAACCAAGAGTGTTGCGCAGGCCCTGCAGGGGACGTCCATCGGACTGGCGCTCTGCGGACAGGCGACGGTTCAGACCGAACATGGCCTCCTCCAGGCCACTGACGCACAGATCCAGCTCCTGCAGATCGTCCTGGGCCAGACAATCCTGCACATCACGCATCGCCATCTCCACAGCGCGTTGCTGACGCTCAGCCCCGTAGGGCCCCAGTTCCAGCGCAGCATCACGCAGGCGACGTTCCGCCTGGGCCACCAGCGTCTGTGCACGGTTGCGACGCTCGATCTGATTGCGTTTGCGACGGTCCTCATCCGCCCGGGCCTCCGCCTCGGCCAGCAAAGCGGTGACTTCCTCCTCGTTGAGGTTGGAGCCTCCCTGAATGGAAACGGACTGCTTCCTGCCGGTGGTTCGATCCGTGGCACTGACCTGCAGGAGACCGTTGGCATCGATATCAAATGCCACCTGAACCTGGGGCACTCCGCGAGGGGCCGGCGGAATACCGGACAGGCGGAAACGACCGAGCGACTTGTTGTCTGAGGCCATCTGTCGTTCCCCCTGCCAGACGTGGATTTCAACGGAGGACTGATTGGCCTCGGACGTGCTGAAAACATCGGACTGACGAACTGGAATCGGCGTGTTTCGAGGAATCAACACCTTCATCAGACCACCGACGGTCTCCAGCCCCAGGGAGAGGGGTGTGACGTCGTTGAGCAGGAGATCCCGGAGTTCTCCAGTCAGAATTCCAGCCTGGACGGCAGCTCCGATGGCCACCACCTCATCAGGATTCACCGACTGGCAGGGGTCAAGTGGCACAAGGGTGCGCACCAGCTGCTGCACCATCGGCATTCGGGTGGCGCCTCCCACCAGCACCACATCATCGATGTCATCCGCGGCCCAGCCGGAATCGCGCAACGCGGATTGAACAGGTAACAACAAACGGTCGAGCAGATCAGGACAGAGGCCTTCAAAGGTGCTGCGGTCGAGGTTGGTCTCCACATGCAACGGGCCGTTCTCGCCGGTCGCAATGAACGGCAACGAGATCGGTGTCGTGAGAACACCGGAGAGTTCCTGCTTGGCTTTCTCGGCTGCTTCGGTCAGGCGTTGAAGGGCCTGGCGATCCCGCCGCAGATCCAATCCATGCTCAGCCTTGAACGCATCAGCAATCCAATCCACAATGCGCTGATCGAAATCATTCCCGCCCAGTTGGGTGTCGCCGTTGGTGGCTTTGACGTCGAACACACCGTTCGCGATTCGAAGCAGCGACACATCAAAAGTGCCACCACCGAGGTCAAACACCAGCACGCGACGAACGGCGCTGCGATCAAAGCCATAGGCGAGGGCGGCAGCCGTGGGTTCGTTGAGGATGCGTTCCACGGAGATGCCCGCCAATCTGCCAGCGTCGCGGGTGGCTTGACGCTGAGCGTCATTGAAATAGGCCGGAACCGTAACCACCGCTGCTTCGACGGCTTCGCCCAGATAGGTGCTGGCGTCATCCACCAGTTTGCGGATGATGCTGGCTACCAGCTCCTCCGGCGCGTATTCCCGTTCCGTCACTGGACAGGGAACACGAACCTGACCGCGATCATTGGCACGAACGGTGTAGGGGACTGCAAGGCTGCTGTCCTCCAGTTCCTCCCAGTCACGCCCGACGAAGCGCTTGAGATTGGAGAACGTGTTGCGCGGGCTCAGCACCAGTTGTCGTCGGGCCAGTTGGCCCACCAGTAATTCCTGGTCCTTGCTGTATCCGACAACGGAGGGGGTTGTTCTGCCGCCCTCAGCATTGGCGATCACATGCGGGCGGCCTGCCTCGAGAACGGCAACAACCGAGTTCGTTGTGCCCAGATCGATCCCGACGATCCGCCCCATGCGTCCAAAACCTGTCCAACCACGCTAACGGCTCCGACCAGCCCACTTGCCCAGATCCACCTCCAGCAGGGGAATGTCGTTAAGCCGTTCTTAGTGACTTGGATCGAATGCGTCTATACGTTGACAGAGCGTTAATGCATGCGCATGTCCAACGACAAGGACAGCCAATACCTGCTGAGAAACCGTCCGCCGTCGGAAAAACTGGTGGACATTGGCTTCAAGAGCCTCGCTGTGATCCTGGCCTCGATGGTCGCAGTGGTGCTGTTCCTGATCCTGATTGTTGTTTTCCAGGGAAGCCTCGAGTCGATGGGGCGTTACGGCTGGCAATTCCTTTTTACCTCCAACTGGAATCCGGTTGACGATGAATATGGAGCTGGAGCAGCCATTTATGGCACGTTGGTGACCTCCCTGCTGTCATTGCTGATTGCCGTACCCCTGGGAGTTGGTACAGCAATCTTCATTACCGAAAACATCATTCCGCGGCAAATTCGTAATGTGATTGGCGTGATGGTGGAGTTGCTGGCAGCGATTCCTTCCGTTGTGCTTGGCCTCTGGGCCATCTTTGTGTTGGAGCCATTCATACGTCCAGCACTTGAGTTGTTGTATCAACTGTTCAACTGGATCCCCTTTTTCAGTACTCCGCCCATGGGGCCCGGCACCGTTCCCGCCGTGCTGATTCTGGTGGTGATGATTCTGCCGATCATCACGGCTATTTCCCGTGACTCCCTGAATCAGGTTCCGCAGAAACTGCGTCAAGCGGCCTATGGCGTCGGCACAACCCGGTGGGGCGCCATTATCAACGTGATGTTGCCCGCTGCAGTGTCAGGAATTGTCGGTGGAGTGATGCTTGCTCTCGGGCGAGCCATGGGCGAAACGATGGCGGTGACAATGATTATCGGTAATTCAAATAATTTCAGTATTTCTTTGCTGGCACCCGGCAACACGATTGCAGCCATGCTCGCCAATCAATTCGGCGAAGCTGATGGCTCTCAGGTGTCATCCCTCATGTATGCAGCATTCATTCTGATCATCATGACCCTTGCGGTGAACATTTTTGCCCAATGGCTTGTGAAGCGTCTCAGCCTTAAGTACTGATGATGACTTCTCTTTATTCCAATCGAGCCTCCAAGGGTCTTCCTGACCTCTCCTACAAACCAGGACTGGCCAGAAATGTCAGCAGCAGAATCCTGACGTTCATCGCTGGGATGTTCTCCATTGTTGCTGTTCTGCCGTTGATCCTCGTTCTCGGCTACGTCATCGTGAAGGGTGGCAGCAAGATCAGTCTTGTTCTGTTCACCGAGCTACCACCTCCCCCTGGATTGGATGGTGGCGGAATTGCCAACGCCATAGTCGGCACCCTCGTCGTCACCGTCATCGCGGCATTAATCGCGATTCCCGTTGGGGTCGGTGGAGGAATTTTTCTTGCTGAGTACTCACGGAGCGGCTGGTTTGCCCAATTCATCCGCTTTGGAACCAACGTGCTCTCCGGTGTGCCGTCGATCATCGCCGGCGTGTTCATCTACGGAACGATCGTTACCAGTCGTGTCCTGTTCGGCAATGCCTACAGCGCCCTGGCCGGTGGCATGGCCCTCTCAATTCTGATGCTGCCAACGGTGATCAAAACCACCGACGAAGGCCTCAAACTCGTCTCCGACGATCTTCGGAGGGGCGCCCTGGGAGTGGGTGCTTCCAGATTTGTCACCATCGTGCGCATCACGCTGCCAACGGCATTCACGCCCATTGCTACGGGCGTTGTTCTGGCGATTGCCCGTGCCGCTGGTGAAACGGCACCACTGATCTTCACTGCTCTGTTTTCGCCCTTCTGGTCCGATCTTCTGTCCACCGATGGAATTTTTGCACCGATGGCGACGTTGTCGGTTCTGATCTACAACTTCGCGATCATGCCCTACGAGTTTCACAACGAGTTGGCCTGGTCTGCCTCGTTTGTGCTCGTTGTGATGATCCTCGGCCTCAATCTCTTCTCCCGTTGGCTGGCCCGATTTGCTGCCAAGTGATCGGACTGCATCCCACCACTTCATTATTCATTTCCTCGTCCTGTTTCCCCTTTTCGTCCCATCCGAGCCATGACCACCTCACAACTTCAAGCTGAACAACATCAGCTCTCGGACGACACCGCGATCTCGATTCAGAACGTCACCATCAGCTACGGCAGCTACGAAGCCGTCAAAAACGTCTATTGCGACGTTCCACAGGGGAAAGTCACGGCCTTCATCGGCCCCTCCGGTTGCGGTAAGTCGACGGTGCTGCGTTCCCTCAACCGGATGAACGATTTGATCGAGGGCTGTTCTCTCAAGGGTCGTGTTCTGTTCGACGGCGTTGATCTCTACGGCGACAGCGTTGACCCGGTCGAAGTACGTCGCCGGATTGGCATGGTGTTTCAACAGCCCAACCCCTTCCCCAAGAGCATCTACGAGAACATCGCCTTCGGTGCCCGGATCAATGGCTTCACCGGCGACATGGATGAACTGGTGGAACGGTCCCTGCGTCAGGCCGCTGTGTGGGATGAATGCAAGGACAAGCTGAATGAAAGTGGTTATTCCCTCTCGGGTGGGCAGCAGCAGCGCCTCTGCATTGCACGCACCATTGCGATTCAGCCTGAGGTGATCCTGATGGACGAACCCTGCTCAGCATTGGATCCGATCTCAACGCTGAAGATTGAGGAAACGATGCATGAACTCAAGAAGAGCTTCACCATCGTGATCGTGACCCACAACATGCAGCAGGCCGTTCGCGTCAGCGACATGACGGCGTTCTACAACGCCGAGGCTGTTGAAGGCGGAAGCGGAAAGGTGGGCTACCTGGTGGAATTCAACGAAACCGAGAAGATCTTCAATTCTCCTCAACAGCAGGCCACCCAGGACTATGTCTCGGGCCGATTTGGTTGATTGCTGAACCCCCGTTTTGAACCAGCAAGGGTGGATAACGCCACCTATTTATTAGAGATCAAGCAAAAAAAATCCGGTCCCTCGGGACCGGAGAAGCGGAGAGCGAGGGATTCGAACCCTCGATAGAGTTGCCCCTATACAGCATTTCCAGTGCTGCGCCTTCGACCACTCGGCCAGCTCTCCACCGGCTTTGAAATGGGGCAGATGCGAATGTAGCAGGGCGTTTCCAGTCGGGCCGGATGGGCACCAGCCATCGAATCAGCATTCACTGGCGGCAGGAGAACCGAACCATCACCCATGAGGTGCCCGAGGGCGAGTACATCCTCCACAGCTTCGAGCGCCAGGGTGATCCGTTGCCGTTTTCGTGCCGGAACGGCTGCTGCACCAGCTGTGCCGTGCGTGTGAAGAGTGGCGTTCTTGATCAACGGGAAGCGATGGGTCTCTCCCGGGAGCTCAGGGATCAGGGCTACGGCCTGCTCTGCGTGGCTCGTGCCGTGGGACCCCTCATCGCCGAAACCCAGGATGAAGATGAGGTCTACGAGCTCCAGTTCGGACGCCATTTCGGTCGAGGCAAGGTCACGGCTGGTCTCCCCCTCGACGAGGAATGACGATGAGCTCATCCCTCTGTGCAGCAGCGGCCCAAGCTGCTGGTCTCAGCGCCGACAGACTGGGCTCCTTGATGTCTGTGGCGCGGCAGGCTGCAGACGCTGGTGGAGCTGAGTTGATGCGCCACTACGGCCGCCTGAGCTCCATCGAGAGCAAGGGGCGCGTTGGTGATCTCGTCACCAACGCCGATCTGGCGGCCGAACGCGTTGTTCTGGAGGTCCTCAACAGAGAGACACCGGACATCGCCGTTCTGGCTGAAGAAAGCGGTGCCGCTGGCGAGCAGGACGGGCTGCGTTGGTGCGTTGACCCCCTGGACGGCACCACCAACTTCACCCACGGATATCCCTTCTTCGCCACGTCGATCGGACTGACCTTCCGTCAACAGCCGATCCTCGGGGCGATCGCCGTCCCGTTCCTGGGGGAGACGTACTGGGGGGCTCCTGGTCACGGCGCCCATTGCAACAGCAGCAGCATCCAGGTGAGCAGTTGCGACCGACTGGAGGACGCACTGTTGGTGACTGGATTCGCCTACGACCGCCACACCAGACTCGATAACAATTACGCCCAGTTCTGCTGGTTCACCCATCGGACCCGAGGCGTCCGCCGTGGTGGAGCCGCAGCAGTGGATCTGGCCTTTGTGGCCGCTGGTCGACAGGACGGGTACTGGGAACGGGGACTCTCTCCCTGGGACCTAGCGGCTGGCGTAGCGCTTGTGGAACTGGCAGGAGGTCGGATCAGCGGATATGGGGGGGAGAAGTTTGATCTCCGCAGCGGTCGTGTGGTGGCTGCTGGCCCAGCTCTGCATCCGAGCATCGTGGACGTTCTGGCCCAGGTGAAACCATTGTCGGGTGATGCCTTCGGTGCCCCGGAGGTCACGGCCATGGGATCCTGAGGCAACGCCGAGAATTGCGGAGATGGCGCTGCAACCTGCAGCTGGCGCAAAGGATCTGAATCCACGTCAGGTG
>CAJWIC010000040.1 GCA_913040905.1 uncultured Synechococcus sp.
GACGGTGAACATCAGCAGCACAACACCGTTGCCCGTTGTGGTGCGCGACGAAGTGACTGTTGCCAACAAGCAAACGCTCACGATCAGAGGGCCGCTGACGGTGAAGGTGCTGCAAGGAACGGTGCAGGTGAAGGGGGATGTGCAGGCCAGGGCTCAGGTGTCGTCAATCGATACCCCCGTCACCGTTGAGGGTGCGGTGTCCGTGCAGGATCCGGTCAGCATCAACGGCAAGGTGACGGTGGACGGCAAGGTGGGCGCCAAGGTGAAGCCGACTCTTCTGCCGATGCCGATGAAGTAAGGCCCCAGGCAATGGTTCAGCTCCTCCGGTTCCGTGGTGCCTGGCCATCACCGGCCAGCAGTCCTCGTTCCCAACGCCTGGCCTGCCTCAAGCCAAGAGCTCCGCTGCCACTGAGGATCAGGCCGAGGCTGATGAGCCTCCAGCCTGCGTTGATGCCGATCAGAATGGCTCCTGCCCATAGCAACCCCCAGCCGATCGGTTGCGCCCGACGGATCCAGATCAACGCTCTGGAGCAGCTGCGGCAGTGGATGGTGTGGGAGTGGTAGCGGTCCATCAACGCCGATGTCGGCTGACGGTCCGGCAGCGGCTGACCGGCAAACGGTTCCCCCCCGTTGTTGTTGATCCAGCGATGCAGCGCTGCCACGTAGACATCAGCAGCCGTGGGCAGGAAGAAGGCCCGTTCGGCTGCAGCACTGCCACCGGCTGTTTCCAGGGTGCGTTCCTGCCAATGCAGGAAGACCTGATCGTCCTCCAGCACCTTGTGGTTACCGATGTGCTGGAGCCAGCGGGGCCTCAGGCCAATCAGCAGCCTCGGCAGGGCGGTCTGGAACTGGAACGGAAAGCGTGCAAACAGGCGGCATTCACCGCGACGGATCGGCACGGCATAGACCACCGTGAGGATGCGTCCGAACCCCTTCGCCGTGAGGTCGTGCCACATCAGCTGAGGTGCGAGAAAGGTTGTGGACTGGGCGCCGAGCCTGCCTCGCCGCGGCCCCTCCTCCCAGAAGGCCTTGAAGCCGCTGGCGTCTTCCTCCGTGATCGTGGCTTCCACCGGTGCTGCGTTCTCCCGTTTTCCAACGGTTTTGTGGTGGGTGAACGGCACATGGCTCACATCCAGCACGTTCTCCAGCAGGGTGATGGCGTCCATGGGCAGGTCGCGAAAGGTGTCCTGCACCGTCCAGCTTTCGGGGTTCTCCTCCAGTGCCGGCACCAGCGGCAGCTGCTCTGGATCGGCGCTGTCTCGGGAGCCCATCCACACAAACAGCAACCCTTGGCCGGTCGCGGTCGGCAGGCTGGCGCAGCGGGATTGCCGACTGTCCGGTTGGGTGTTCTCAAGGGCCTGGGGGATCTGCCGGCACTGGCCGTCACCGTCAAAACTCCAGCCGTGGTAGGGGCATTCGAGCTGCCCTGCGTCGTTGATGCGACCCTCGCTCAGGGGGACGAGCCGATGGGGACAGACGTCGGGAAAGACGCGCCAGCAATCGCCCATGCGGTCCCACCAGATGACCAGATCGCGCTCCAGCAGGGTGAAGCGATTGGGGCGCTGCGGGTCCAGATCCTGCAGATAGCTGACCGGCCACCATTGCTCGGTCCAGGTGGGATGCATCGGTCGGCTGAGCAATGGGGCCATGATCGCCAGGTTTGTTCATCGCCGCGTCCGTCATGCCGCGCCTTGCACCGGATC
The DNA here is from genome assembly GCA_913040905.1 of uncultured Synechococcus sp. The sequence goes on from CAJWIC010000040.1 coordinate 1,704, forward strand.
AGCTGCTCGAGGAACTCACGCCGGTCGATGACCTGCTGATCGTTCAGGACCTCGATGGTGTGTGCATGCAGCTGGTGAAGGATCCCCTCACCCGCCGCATGGATCGTGGCTATGTGCAAGCGGCGACGGCCCTGCGCGGGAACTTCGTGGTGCTGACCAATGGCGAGCATGAGGGACGGCGCGGCGTGAACCGACTGGTGGAAGCGGCCCTGGGGGATCAGGTCAAGCCGGAGCGGGAGGGTGTCTATCTACCGGGCTTGGCCGCCGGTGGCGTGCAGTTTCAGGATCGTTTCGGTCAGCTCAGTCACCCGGGGGTGAGTGAGGCGGAAATGGCGTTTCTGGCCGCGGCGCCGCAGCGGATGGAGCAGTTGCTGCTGGAGCGGTTGCCGGCTGAACTGCCGGAGGCTTCAGCGGAGCAGTTGAAGGCGCTGGCGCAGCAGGCTGTGCTCGACACCCAGGTATCGCCCACGATCAATCTCAACGGCATCTTCGCTCTGGTGCCAGGGGATGTACCCCGTCAGAGACGCCTTCAACAGATGCTGGCTGAGCTGATGGACCAGTTGCTGCGGGAGGCCGCCGCCGCGAGGCTGGACGGATCGTTCTTTCTGCACGTGGCCCCCAACCTGGGGCGTGATGAGGAAGGGCGGGAACGGGCCAAGCCTGCTGCCGCCGGCGACGTCGGCACCACGGACATCCAGTTCATGCTGACGGGCTCGCTCAAGGAAGCGGGTCTGCTGGTGTTGATCAACCAGCACATCGCCCGCCGCCATGGGGATTTTCCCCTTGGAGAAGACTTCAACGTGCGCACGGCGCCGCGGGACCACGGGGCTCTGCTGCAGTTGGCCCGGGAACGGTTGCCGATGGAGCGATTGCCGCTTCTGGTGGGAGTGGGCGACACGGTGACGTCCAACCCGGCTGCCGATGGTTCCGGCTGGTTGCGTGGTGGCAGTGATCGTGGTTTCCTCACCCTTCTGCAGGATCTCGGGCGCTGGAGCGGCCGTTCCAACCGTGTGGTGCTGGTCGACAGCAGCCATGGCGAGGTGGATCGTCCGAGCCTGGCCGATCGTCATCTGCGCGGCATCAGTGATCCGGAGGATCCACTGACGTTGGATGTGCTGATGCCCGGTGGACCGGCGGAGTACGTCAACTGGTTCCAGGCCCTGGCGCAGCGGCGGCGGGCTGACGGTCGTACCACTCCTCTGACGGCTTGATTTTCAGCAGGAACGGCATCTGGGTGATCGAGGGTTTGCCACCGCTCACCCAGACTGCGTGCTCGTGACTCCAGGGGCGTTTGCCGGGAATGATCAGACGTGATTTGGAGGCATGATCAGGCAGGAAGGACGCCAGGAACCCCTTGCTGCTGACGAAGCTTTTGAGATCACTGAACAGCACTCCATCGGCGGTTTCCACCAGTTCAAGCTGACCATCCGGCCGGATTCCGTAGACGATCCGCACATCGGCGAGTCGCATCTCGCCGTACACGCCTCGATAAGACTCCGGCGCCTCCTCGGTGGTGTTGGTGAAGGCATGCAGTCCGCCGATGAACACCCGTAGACGTTGTTCCAGCTGTGATGTGAGCGGGCCGTAGCCGAACTCCAGTTCACCGGAATGGCTGATCCCGACCCAGGCCCGACCAGCGGCGGCGGCTCGATTGTCCGCGGGCCAGAGCCCATTGGCGAGCATCAGGTCACCATGAAGGCGCATGGCCAAGTCACCGTTGCCGCTGCCTCGGGCGAAGGTGGGCCCTGAGGTGAACAGCAGTGCCTCCTCATCGGCGTTGGCTTCCAACTCCCGGTTCCAGCCAGCGAAGAACTCGACCGTGGTCCAGCGGGGATCGACGACAACGCTGGTGAAGCCGATGCTGACGCGCGTGCCATCGGAGCGCAGCAGATCCAACGTCTGATCCGGACGAAATCGCGTCAGCTGATCCCTGGCTGGAGGCGGCGGCAGCGGTTCGATCTGGGGAACCAGCCTGTTGATCGATTGCGGCCATGAATGCTCTGCCTGATTGGCTGGATGCATCCACCATGCGATCCCCATCCCGAGCAAGCCGGAAACCAGGCTGAGAGCCAGTAGCGGCAGGGGACGCACAGGGCACGATTGCATCGCTTCAGTGTGAACCGGTTGCAGGGCTTCATCAACATCAATTTGACAAAAATAGTCAAATTTCAGAGACAACCTCCCCTTGTGATTGCTGATGGATGGGCACAAATGCACCTGCCAATCAATCCTTCAATCGCCCAGGAATGTGTTGTGCTTGATACGGATTATTCGCGATCAATCAATTCCTCAGATCCACCTGTCCGATCCACGCTTTGAGCGTCGGATCTGAAATGATCGGATTTCCTGCGCGCGACGTTGCTGATCGCTTGTTCATTGCCGTTTCCCCCTCTCCAGCGCGGAACGCTCACCACCCTGCAGGTGAACCTCGGTTATCGCTGCAATCAGAGCTGCAGCCACTGCCACGTCAACGCCGGTCCCAGCAGAACCGAGATGATGAGCGCGGAGCTGGTGGCGCTGATTCCTGCCGTGCTGGAGCGTCGGGCGATCCGCTGTCTGGACCTCACCGGTGGGGCACCGGAACTCCATTCCGACTTCCGTTCACTGGTTTGCAGCGCCCGGGATCAGGGGGTCTCGGTGATCGACCGCTGCAATCTCACGATCCTCACAGAGCCTGGACAGGAAACCCTGGCCCGGTTTCTGGCGGACCAGCGGGTTGGGGTGATCGCTTCCCTGCCCTGTTACAGCGCTACCAACGTCGACCAACAACGGGGCGATGGGGTGTTTGAACGAAGCCTCGAGGGGCTGCGGATGCTGAATGCCCTTGGGTACGGCAGCGGTGATCCGGAACGAACCCTGGATCTGGTGTTCAATCCGCAGGGTCCATCCCTTCCTCCACCCCAGGCGCTGCTGGAGGCGGATTACAAACGCGAGCTCGGGGCCCTGGACATCCGCTTCGATCGCCTGCTCACCCTGGCCAACATGCCGATTCAGCGCTTTTCCCGTCAGTTGGAGCTGCAAGGTCGCCTGGCGGACTATCAGCGCTTGCTGGAGGAAGCGCACAACCCCGCCAATCTCGCGGCAGTGATGTGTCGCCAACTGCTCAGTGTCGACTGGCAGGGGCATCTGTATGACTGCGATTTCAACCAGCAACTGGGTCTGTCCGCCCAGGGCGGTGTCCGCCATCTGCGGGATCTGCTCGATCACACCCTGTCGATCGAGGGTGATCCGATCCGAACGGAGCCGCATTGCTTCGGTTGCACGGCCGGGGCTGGATCCAGCTGCGGTGGCGCACTTCAGGACTGACCCGGCTTCAACGCTGAGATTCGGTTGATCGCGACGCCGGCGGGGGCCAGCAGCAGCACCCTCTCGCTGATGCGTTGCTGCTGGCCATCCAGGGCATGCACCCCTCCGGAGACCAGATCAGCGGCACGCTGTGCGAGCTCCGGAGTCAGACGACTCAGATTCAGCACCACCGTGCGTTGCTCCCGAACAGCCAGCACGGCCTCCAGGGCGTCGTTGAACTGCTCGGGCATCAGGACGACCACGTCATGCCATCCATCGGAGCGACTGTTCACCATGGGGCCATGATGTGGGGCTGTTGCTGAACGGCTGATGTCGCCTGCAGGAATGTTGCTCGCTCTGCTGAGCCTGGGGCTCTGGGGCGGGGTTGTGTCAGCTCATGAGCACGGCGGGCAACCGAAACAGGCCATGTTCAAGACGCGCGCTGAAGCGGAGGCTGCGGCTGCCGGTTTCGGCTGCAAGGGGGCCCATCCCATGGGTGAGATGTGGATGGTCTGTGAGAAGCATGGGCAGTCCGAGCCGCACGGAGACTGAGCCATGGCAACGGAAGGAGGACATTGCGGCAGCAAACCGAAGCGGATTGCCATCGGGGTCGCACCGCTGGGCACCATTTCCATCGGTATCGTCCCGATGGGGGTGATCTGCATCGGAGTGGTGCCGATGGGGGTCGTCTCCATCGGCGTTGTGGCCATGGGGGTGTTCAACGCCGCCATTGTCGGCATGGGGCTGGTGGCGGTGGGGGTGAACACGATGGGGGTGATCACCGCCGGGCCGATGAGCATGGGGCTCATCCAGATCCGTTCCACCACCAACCCCCGCTATCTGGCCTATCCCAGCCGCGAGGAGGCGGAAGCCCAGTCGAAGGCTCTGGGATGTGAGGGGGTTCATCGCATGGGTGATCACTACTGGATGCCCTGCAATGAACATCCCCAGTAGGCGGTCGCTTCAGTCCTGACAATCCGGACAGATGGCCCGCACATTCAGGCTGGATTCGATCAGTTTGAAGCCGAACTGCTGTGCGGCATCGGCGCCGGCCATCAGCACAGGCTGGCTTTCAAATTCCTCGGTGCGACCGCAGCGGATGCACACCACGTGGTGGTGATCACGGTGATCCCCCTGGGCAAGCTCAAAGCGCCGCCCGCCCTCACTGAGCTCCAACTCCTGCAGAAACCCCATGTCCGCCAGCAGGCGAAGGGTCCGATACACGGTGGCTAGAGAAACCTTCATCTGCAGGGAGGCCAGTTGCTGATGCACCTCCTCCGCACTGAGGTGGCAGCCTGATCCGCGGTGTTCGAACAATTCGAGAACACGTTTGCGCTGGGGTGTCAGACGTCGACCGTCCTGGTGCAGGCCCTGCTGCAGGGATCCATTGGTGGGCGCAGACGGGGAGGAGAGAGACACCGACCAGCATCAGCTGTTCTCAACAGTAGTCATTAATGAGAGGGTTCAAGCTCTGATGTTGCAGTACCAAAAACGGTGATACGTTCCGGCCGCTGCTCACTGAAGAACGATGGAAACCCACGTGCTGACTTTCACGATCACCAAGCCTTTCAGCGAATGGGCCAAGGTGTATGACGCATCAGCTCCCTTCCAGAAGACTGCCGGAATCACCTCGCTCTATCGCGGCGTCAGCAAGGACGACCCCAGCAAGGTGTGCGCCGTGATGCAAGCCCAACCCGGTGTGATGGAGCAATTCATCGAAGACAACACCGAGTTGATCGTCTCCTCCGGTCACGTGTTGGAGAGCACCGTCAGCCAGGTGTTTCTCGCCAGCTGATGGGCTGGAATCCCGCCCGTGCCTGGACCAGCCAGGACCCCGTCGGGGGGTATCGCCACTTTCAGCTGGTGCTGCAGGGCGGCCGTGGCGATCAACGTTGGGTCGAGCTGGCAGCCGTGCTGGAGCCGGGCTATCGCGAGCGAGTGCGCTGGCGTGATCTGAAGGATCGCTCCCGCTGGATCAGTGGTTGGCAGTCCATTCCAGAGAGTCATGCGGATCCTGCAGCTGAGTGACCCCCACACCGACGGCCGCCTCAGCCACCGGGTGCTGCGCTGGTCCAACTGCTGATCTCAGCCCATCCCTTTCTGGGATTCACGGAAGGCCTTCAGCTTGTCGATGTCTTTCTCTTCATCGATGCTGTAGTCCGTGAGGATCAGGGCCTTGCCGATCGTGCCGAGGGCGTATTCGATCCGATCGAGATCGCGGCGACCGGTCTCATCCTTGCGGGCAGCTCTGATCACCTCCGGACGGAGTTGATCGGCCAGTTTCTCGATGGCGGTTGCGATGGCGCCGGCCTGATGCAGGGGGGCGTTGTGGTCCATGGAGGCCTGGGGCTTGGGCGTCAGGGAAACTCTGCCAGCTGGTCTCAGAATCCCCGGGGCAGCGGACGTTGACTGGATAGAGACACATTGCCCTGGAGGCTGGTGGGCTGCTGTGCTGCAGCCGGGGCTGCCACAGCATTGAAGGCGACCGACCAGCGCTCGCCTTCACCACGGAAGGGCATCACCGAATGGGGCTGCCAGGCAGGGAACACGTAGAACTCACCTGGAACCGGCAGAACGTAATGGGCCATTCCGGTGCGGAAGGATTGAAGATGCCAGTCCTCCGGTCCGTGAAAGCAGAGCTGGCCGTCAAAGCTGTCCCCATTGATCTGCGGCGGCACCTTCAGAAAGATCACGCCGGAGAAGCTGCCACCGTGGGTGTGGGTGGGGTTGTAGTCGCCGGCGGTCTGGCAGTTGATCCAGAGATCGATCATCTGCAACCGGTAACGACCCGGCACCCAGGGACCACGCCCCTGGGGTGGCTGCCGATCCATCACGTGGCGGATCCAGCGATCGCAGGCGGGGAGGAGATGCTCCGCAGTGAGTTGCTGCACCCCCGGTTGATCCGGTCTCAGCTCCCGTTGCTGTCTCAGCTGTCCGGCCAACTTGGGAGAGGCGTCGGGACTGGCTGAGGGATTGGCCAGAACGGTTTCTCCCAGCGTGATCAGCTGCTTCAGCAGGGGGGCTGGGAGTGTCCCTTTCAGGATGGATCGAGGAAACAGGTCAAGCACATCCACCGGCCCACTGGGAAGCTGCACGCCATCGTGCCAGCGCCAGAGTGGAGTCGATGTTCATGGGGTGGCGATGCTGCGCAAGGTCCTGATCGCTGGTCTGATCCTGGCCGGTTGCTGTGGGTCCGTTGTGGCGCAGCCGTTGCCAGGCCAGCAGGGGCCGACGGCGGAACTGCTCGAGGGAGGTGGCCTGCGGTTGAGCACCCGTCGCACTGAGAAACGCTTCCCTGATGGCAATCGGCTCTGGAAAGTGGAGCTGCACCGCGGTGAGCGATTGCTGGCCAGCTGGGATGCTGCCAGCGGGGTCGCCGAACGGCAGACCGCGGATCGGCGCTGGAGTCCGGGCAATGCTGCCCCGCTCCCGGCGGGGGACTACAGCCTCGGCCCGCCGGAACCCTGGGGGGATGATCTCTGGTTCGATCTGCAGCCGCGCTTCGACACCACCCGCAGCGCCCTGGGCATCCACCGCTGCTATCCCGGGACTGGCTGCATCTGCATGCCAAGCCGTGCGGAGATTGATGCATTGGCGGCCTGGGTGAAACGCGGACGACTCAGCAGGCTGCGGGTGATCAATTGATCCAAGGCAGTTACAGCCTCACGTTGTCTGCAGCACCGACTGACGGCATCGGGATCCTTAGAAACGGGTCGTCTCCCCCATGACTTTTTTCATGGATGTGAACATCTGGATGATCGTCGGCTTCCTGCTGGCGGCCTATTCCGTGGTGGCCAACGACTCTCTGCAGACGCTGGGCACTTACATCTCCTCGAACAAAAAGCGCACCCCGAAGGTGATGCAGATGCTGTTCATCTGCACGGTCACTGTCGTGGTTCTGATGATGGGGTGGTTCCTCAAGGACGGTGACCCGGCCTGGGGTCGCCTCAGTGTTCCCGGCAAGGAGTTCCCTTTGCCTGAGCCGTTCAACTGGGTCTACATCCTTCCGCCCATTGCGGTGCTGGCCCTCACTCAGTGGGGCGCACCGGTGAGCACCTCGTTCCTGGTGCTGTCGTCCTTCAAGCCGGCCAATATCGGCAAGCTGCTCAACAGCTCGCTGACGGGTTATGTCCTGGCCTTCTGCGTTGGCCTGGCGGCCTATGGCCTGGGGATGTGGCTGCTGGAACGCTGGGTGTTCCGCCGCACGCAGGAGGGCAAGGATTTCAACAAGGTCTGGTACGGCCTGCAGTGGTTCTCCACCGGTTTTCTCTGGAGCATGTGGCTGGTGCAGGACCTGGCGAACATCTTTGTGTTCCTGCCGCGCAAGCTGGATTTCTTCCCCATGGCGATCTGCACGGCGGTGCTGTGCGTGGGCCTCTGCGTGCTGGTGGCCACCGGTGGTGGACCGATCCAGGGGGTGCTGCGGTCCAAGACGAACACGTCCGACCTGCGCTCAGCCACGGTGATCGATTTCTTCTTCGGCCTGTGCCTTCTTTACAAGGCGTTCCTTTCCACCTTCCCGCTGAGTACCACCTGGGTGTTCCTGGGTCTGATCGGTGGTCGTGAAATCGCTCTGCGGATCAAGGAGCAGGAATTTGAATATGTCTTCACCAATCGCGAGAGCGGCAACCTGGGCAAGATCATCGGCAGTGATCTCTGGAAGGCCTTCGTCGGTGTGGTG
>CAJWIC010000041.1 GCA_913040905.1 uncultured Synechococcus sp.
GAAGCTAGGGGCAGGGATATTGACGCTCCAGGGGCACGCAATTGTTACCCCCTAGTGAGAATATGATCACGAAATCGTGCTAGGCGCCATTGATCAGCGGTTTCGCCAGGCTCAGCAGGGCGTACAGAACTGCAGGGGTGAACAGATAACTGTCAATACGATCGAGAATCCCGCCATGGCCGGGCAGAACGTCGCCGGAGTCCTTGAGTCCGGCATCGCGTTTCATCATCGATTCCGTCAGATCTCCCACCAGGGCAATCAGGGCCACCAGTGCGCCAACGGCCAACCCGGGCAATCCTCCGAGTGGCCAGCCCATGGCTCGCCCGCAGAGCAGCCCGACGCCCATGGCGCACCCGAAGCCTCCGAGAGCACCTTCCACCGTTTTGGAGGGTGAAATCGGGGATAAGGGCGTCCGGCCAAAGCGCTGACCGAAGGCCCATGAGCCGATGTCGCTTGCCACGATCATTAGGCAGGCCGACAGGGTGATGGCCAGACCGCTGCTGCAGAGAGAGGCTGTCCCTGGAGCCAGGGCCGGGTTGCTGAGGTTGCGCAGGGCCAGCCAATGGCTGGGCAGAAACCCCAGGTAGAACAATCCGAAGATCGAGGCGGCGATGTCGGCAATCGATCCGGTCACCGGCTGCAGCAGCAACCAGGCGCAGATGGCGGCACCGGCCAGGGGCAGCACCGCCCCTGACAGCGCTTCGGGCCAACCGCTTTGAACAGCAGCCCATTGGGTGGTGATCAGCAGGAGCTGGCAGGCCACCAGCGTTGTTTTGGTGGCGGGGCGGATCCCTTTGAACTGAGCCATGCGGAAGAACTCCAGCAGACCCAGATGCACGATCACGCCCACCCCCAGGGTGAGCCACCAGCCCCCCAGCAGAACCACCACAGCGCCGAATCCCCCGATGGCCACACCACTACGCAGTCGCTTGCCCAGGCTGTTGGCGGCTCGCAATGACGGATTGGAAGACGACAAGACCTCGCTGATCACACCGGCTAGAGGACCTGCAGATTCAGGCTAAACAATGGCCTCAGGGGAGGATCTCCAGACGCACAGGGATCTCTCCACTGCGCATCATCTGCAGCTCACTGGCCGCGCCATGGGCCAGGTCGATCACCCGGTGATACCGAAACGGCCCGCGGTCGTTGATGCGCACCACGACGCTGCGACCGTTGTCGAGGTTGATGACGCGCACCCGGGTCCCGAAGGGCAGGGTCCGGTGGGCCGCGGTAAGGGTGCCCTTGCGCAGTCGCTCACCGCTCGCGGTCTGGCGGCCGTAAAACCCGGGGCCGTACCAACTGGCGGCACCATTCACCACGCGAAGCAGACGTGGCGTTGCCGGTGGTGGTTCAGGAGGTGGGATCCACGCCGCGTCGTGAGCGTCTTCAACAGCGAACTCCTCGGCACTGGGGCTGCTCCAGGCTGGTCCAGACGTCAGTAAGAGCACCAGGGCCAGAGGGAACATGCCCAATCCATGGCTGGCCTGATTCAAGCGACCCCGTCCAGTACGGCAAGGCTTTCAGGAATCTGATCACCCCAGAGCTGACGTTGCTCCAGCAGCCAGTTCAGCCGTGGTGCATCCAGCTGCTCCCCCGGTACCAGCAGAGGAATGCCAGGGGGGTAGGGACAGAGCAACTCAGCGGCGATCGTGTTCTCCGCCTGCTCCAGCGCACAGAGGCGACGGGGTGCCCGCCAGGCGGTGGCCAGGGCGACCTTCGGTTGCGTCACCAGCGGTAACGGGGGTGGAGCAAGGGGTGGCAGCGGTGGGCGGTTGGGATGGGCTTTCAGCAGCCGCTGCCAGGCACGGCGCAACGGTCGGCGCAGGCCGCGTTGGTCCGCTAGTCCCAGGCAGAAGGTGAGTGTTGCCGGCTCCGGCAGCTCCGCCACCAGCCCCCGTGGCAGAAGCCAGTCGTCAGCATCCAGACCACTGATGCCGGCACGGCCCGTGTGCAGCACCAGCCGAAGCGGATCTTCGGTGTTCAGAAGGGGCAGTCCATCCCGGCGCAGCTGGTCCCGCAGCGTCCGGGCCTGCTTCAGTCGCCGCTGCAGCAGCCGACGGCCTCCACGGCTGCGCCAGTGCATCAGCGCGGCTTCACTGGAGGCCAGGAGCAGGGCGCTGGGGCTGGTGGTCTGCAGCCAGCCGAGGCTGCGCTCCAGCGCGTCGGTGTCAATGCGCTCCCCTTGCTGCCAGAGCACGGCGGTCTGGGCCAGTCCCGTTGCCGACTTCTGAAGGGAATGCACCACCAGATCGGCCCCTCCTCGCAGCGCACTCGGGGGCAGCTCTGGATCCACATCTGCGGCGAAATGGCTGCCGTGGGCCTCATCCACCAGCACGGGCCAGCCCCGTTGTTGCAGCCGCTGGATCAGCGGGGCTGGGTCCAGCCCGTAACCCTGATAGGTCGGATGCACCAGCACTGCCGCGCTGATCGGTGGATGCTCCGCCGGGAGGGCCGCCAGAACGGTTTCGAGCCAGGCCTCATCCGGTGGTGCAGGGTGGCCGCGGTCTGGCCGATAAGGCAGATCAAACAGCAGAGGCGTCAGCTGCCCGAGCAGGCAGGCCTGAATCAGGCTGCGGTGGGCGTTGCGAGGCATCAACACCGCTTCCCCCGGGCGAGTGATGCCCAGCAGGGCCGCCTGCAGCAATCCCGTGGCGCCGTTGACGCCGTACCAACAACGGCTCACCCCCATCGCCTCCGCCGCCGACCGTTGGCTGTCGGCCACGGCACCCCCGCTCTCCAGCGGTCCCCCCAGAGCCGGGAGCTCCGGCAGGTCCCAGAGGCCGGCTGGCCGTCGCAGCAACCGCCGCATGGCCGGGGGGAGGGCTTCACCGCGTCCATGGGCCGGCAGGAACAAAGGCCGACCGACAGCTCGATGCAACAGGCTCAGCAGGGCCATGGGATCCAGTGGGATCTCCTTAGAGTCTGGTGCTGTTGTGGGCAGTGGCGATGCGATACGACCCAGGCCGTGATCTGCGCTGGTTGCTGCTTCGGCCGTGGATTGCCATCCCTCGTTTGATCCAGGTGCTGTGGTCCCTGGGGGGCCTTGTGCTGGTGCTGCTGATCCAGGGCGGTAGTTCCGAATCAGGGGTGCAGCAACGGTTGGCCCGGCGCATCCTCAACACCCTCACGGGGCTGGGACCTTGTTTCATCAAGGTGGGTCAGGCCCTGTCCACCCGTCCTGATCTCGTGCGTCGGGACTGGCTCGATGAACTGACACGACTGCAGGACGACCTTCCCGCCTTTCCCCATGCCTTGGCACTGGAGCGGATTGAGCAGGAGCTCGGCGCACCGGCCCATGAATTGTTCGCCGAGTTCCCGGACGCCCCGATCGCGGCCGCCAGCCTCGGGCAGGTGTACAAAGCCCGCCTCGAGGGGAATGCCTGGGTTGCCGTCAAGGTTCAGCGCCCCAACCTCACTTTCATCCTGCGCCGGGATCTGGTGCTGATCCGATTGCTCGGGGTGATCACCGCCCCCTTGCTGCCGCTCAATCTCGGCTTCGGTCTCGGCGACATCATCGATGAGTTCGGCCGCAGTCTGTTTGAAGAGATCGACTACATCCAGGAAGCTGATAACGCAGAACGATTCGCCGGTTTCTTCGCCGACAACGATGCGGTTTACGTTCCGCGTGTGGAGCGGATGCTCAGTTCCACCCGGGTGCTCACCACCACCTGGATCGATGGCGCGAAGATGCGCAACAGCGAGGAGCTGCAAGCGCTCCGACTCGACCCTGCGTCACTGATCCGCACGGGGGTGATCTGCGGCCTTCAGCAATTGCTGGAGTTCGGCTACTTCCATGCCGACCCGCATCCCGGCAACCTCTTCGCCCTGCAGGGACGCAGCGGCGACCTGGGCCACGTCGGCTACGTCGACTTCGGGATGATGGATTCGATCAGCGACAGCGATCGGCTCACGCTCACCGGTGCTGTGGTGCATCTGATCAACCGCGACTTCACCGGTTTGGCGAAGGATTTTCAGACGCTGGGCTTCCTCAGCCCCACGGCCGACCTCACCCCGATCGTGCCGGCCCTGGAGGACGTGCTTGGTGGCAGCCTCGGCGATTCCGTCGGCTCGTTCAACTTCAAGGCGATCACCGATCGCTTTTCAGAACTGATGTTCGATTACCCCTTCCGGGTGCCGGCACGCTTCGCTCTGATCATCCGAGCGGTGGTCAGTCAGGAGGGCTTGGCACTGCGTCTGGATCCGAACTTCAGGATCATCGCTGTGGCCTATCCCTACGTGGCACGACGGCTGCTGTCGGGGGACACCCGTGAGATGCGCGACAAGTTGCTGGAAGTGATCTTTGATGCCGACGGGCGCCTGTGCCTTGATCGGCTGGAGAGCCTCCTCGCCGTGGTGGGTCAGGACGCACCCGCACCGGGGAAAGAACTGCTGCCTGTGGCGGGTGCAGGACTGCGCCTGTTGCTGAGCCGTGATGGTGCTGATCTGCGCAAGCGGCTGCTGCTCACCTTGATCCGCGACGACCGCCTGCACACCGACGACGTCCGCGCGCTGATGGGACTGATGGCCCGAACGTTCGGTCCAGCCCGGATCGCAGGAGGGCTGTTGCAACGCCTCAACCCTCTTGCAGCCGCTTGATCGTTTGCCGCTAGGGTCTCGCCTCTATCGCCGTCTGAGGCATCGATGCCCGAGGAGATCACCGCAGAGCAGCTCGAGATGCTGCTGCAGATGGCCGTCCTGCCTCAACCTCCTTATCTGATGGCTGGCTTGGGCCTGTTGATGGGTGTGCTTTGTGGGTTGACCTTTGGCCGCCAGGTGCAGGACAAGCTCGATGGCTGGAAGCAGGATCGCCTTCCTCTGCTTCCCCTGGCCACTGCCGAGATCAGCCTCAGCTTCACTGGCATCCTGATCGGGATCACTCTGTTCATCGGCTGTTGCCTGCAGATTTTCGGCTTCGCCGCCGGTGCTGCACTGCTGGTGGCCTTGTTGTTATCCCTGCTGACCGGCGGTGCTCTCTTCGCGCAGCTGGAGCGGTTGATGCTTCAGGTGGAGAGCGGCAACTTCAAAGCCGTTGATTTCGATAACTTCGACGAATTCTTCTGATCTCACCTTCTTGGTGGATCACTCGACCAAGTCCGTCCTGAGGGTCAGACTGAAGGAGTCCCGACACTTCCCGGCGTGACCACCATGCCCGCTGCCGTGGCCACCAGCAGATTGCTGGTGGTTGAAGACGACGACAGCATTCGCGAAACCGTTGGTGAAGCCCTCCGCGTTGAGGGGTATGAAGTGCTCACCTGCGCCGATGGTGCGGAAGCCCTCAGCTTGTTGACAGCTGAGCCTTTGCAGCCTGTGGATCTGCTGGTGCTCGACCTGATGTTGCCGGGTCTGGGGGGGTTGGATCTCTGCCGTGAGTTGCGCCGGTTCAACAACAACACCCCGATCCTGGTGATCAGCGCCAGGGACAGTGAAATGGACCGGGTGCTCGGCCTTGAAGTGGGGGCTGATGACTATCTGGTCAAGCCGTTCGGCCTGAGAGAGCTGGTGGCCCGCTGTCGGGCCCTGCTGCGGCGGTCTCAGCAGGCGTCCTCGGTTCTTCCCGAGGTCTACAGCCACGCCAACCTCTGTCTGTACATCAACGAGTGCAGGGTCACCCGTGACGGACAGGACCTCAATCTCTCCCCCAAGGAGTACAAAATCCTGGAGCTGTTCCTTCAGCACCCGAAGCGTGTCTGGAGTCGTGACCAATTGCTGGAGAAGATCTGGGGCATCGACTTTGTCGGTGATACCAAAACCGTGGACGTTCACATCCGTTGGTTGCGGGAGAAGGTCGAGAAGCAACCGTCCTCACCTGAATTGATCCGCACGGTGAGGGGATTCGGCTACCGATTCGGCTGAACTTCTGGTGCTCGTTTCGCTTCTGATTGGCTTTGGTGCCGGTGCAGCGGCCATGTCGCTCATGCAGCGTCGACGCTGGCGACGGGCTCGGATTGATGAAGACGATGACTGCCCGGGTTTTCCCCCCGGCGTGCTCAAAGCCCCTCAATTGCTGGCCTGGATTGATGCCGCGACCCAGGGCTGGTTGATCCTGTCGCCTGATCTGTCCATCGCCTACATCAACGCCAGGGCCGAACGATTGCTGCACATTTCCAGGAACTTCCTGGTGCGTGGCATGGCAATGGACGAGGTGCTGTCGATTCCTCAGCTCGAGGAGGCGATCATCAGCACCCGCTATCAGCAGCGAGCTCAGCGCAGCGAATGGGAGCAGATGGGGGAACCCCTCGAGGCTTTGGTTCTGCCAGGCTCTGATGAATGGATTCTCGTGCTGCTTCAGAGCCGGCAGTCTCTGGAGGCTCAACAACAGCAACAGGAGCGCTGGGTCAGTGATGTGGCCCACGAGCTCAAGACACCGCTGACGGCCCTGATGTTGGTGAGCGATCGGCTTGAGACAGCCGTCGATGGCACGGACAGCGTGCTGGTGCAGCGCCTGCAGCGGGAACTGCGGCGGCTGCAACTGATGGTGGAGGACCTGCTGGAGCTGTCTCGCCTTGAAAACAGCCTGCCCCAGGAGAGCAGCAGTTACACCGCGATCACCCTGGAAGATCTGGTGGACAGCGCTTGGACCAGCATCCGTCCCCTGGCGGAGGAGCGCGAGGTGACGCTGGCTCTGGATCGCACCGAAACGGGCCCGATGATGGGCGATCAGCGACGCCTGCATCGGGCGGTACTCAACCTGCTGGACAACGCACTGCGCTACTCCCCCAATGGATCCAGCGTGGATGTCGCCATCGTTCCCAGTGGTGGATGGTGGCTGCTCAGCATCCGAGATCACGGTCCTGGACTGAGCGACTCCGACCTCGGCAGAATGTTTGAGCGCTTCTACCGCGGTGATCCTTCCCGGGCCCGTTCCGCTCGCAGCGGCAGCGGCCTGGGGCTGGCGATCGTGCAGCAGATTGCGGTGAATCACGGGGGACGCATCGAAGCGCGTAACCACCCCAATGGCGGCACCTGCATGGAATTGGTGCTGCCCAAGGGTCTTGACACGTGACCCGGCAGCGGCTGCAGAAAATCATGGCCGCCGCTGGACTCTGTTCGCGACGGACCGCGGAAGCCTGGATCGAGGCCGGTCGGGTCATGGTGGATGGGCAGGTGTCCAGCCTCGGCGATCAGGCGGACCCTCAATGCCAGAGCATTCATGTTGATGGCAAGCCGTTGTCTCCTCGCCGGGAACCCACCGTGCTGTTGATCAACAAGCCCCCGGGCGTGATCAGCACCTGCCGAGACCCGCAGGGCCGTTCCACCGTTCTGGATCTGTTGCCGCGGCACCTGCGCCAGGGACTTCACCCCGTCGGTCGTCTGGATGCTGACAGTCGAGGCGCGCTCCTGCTGACGGATCAGGGCGATCTGACCTTGCGGCTGACCCACCCCCGCTATGACCATGCCAAGACCTACCGGGTCTGGGTGGACGGTCTTCCGTTGGAGAGCAGTCTGCAGCGGTGGCGGCAGGGCGTGCGGCTGGATGGCAGCCTGACCCGTTCAGCTCAGATTCGTGTGCTGCAGCGTCAATCCGCGCGCACCCTGCTTGAGGTGGTCCTGATGGAGGGCCGCAACCGCCAGATCCGCAGGGTGGCGGACCTGCTGGGGCATCCGGTTCTTGATTTGCAGCGGGTAGCGATTGCCGGCTTGCCCCTGGGGGCACTGCCGGAAGGTCGCTGGCGGCGGCTGAGCAGGGGAGAATGGGAGCCAATGCTTGATCGGGGCGAGCCCCCCGCCCCTGAGCACGGTTCATGCGCCTGACGTTCCTACGCCCCTGGTGGCGTCGCTCCCGCTCCACCTCGGTGGATGTTTCGGACGATCTCTCACGCGACGCGACGCTGCGTGAGTTGGGGCAAATGCTCAAGCAGCGTCGGGAGACTGAGGGGCTCAGCTTGCGGGAGCTGGCTCAGGAGACCCGGATCACCACTCCAGTGATTGAAGCCCTTGAGCGGGGCTGGTCCGATCGTCTGCCGGAGCGTGCCTACCTGGCCTCGATGCTGCCGCAGCTGGAGCGTCGTCTGGCGTTGACGCCAGGCGTGTTGCAGCCGGTTCTTCCCCCGGCTGTGATTCGCCAGCGGCAGGGGAATCTGAATCAACGCCGCTTCACCCTCGGCAGCATTGATGTGTTCACCACCTGGCAGGGCAGCGTGGTTTATGCCGCGTTGATCGCTCTGAGTCTGTTGACGATCAATCGGCAGCAGCAGAACCTTGCCCTGCGCAACAGCCAGAGCCTTGAGCCGGTGCGCGCCGACCTGGCAGCCCTGGATCAGACCGCAGCCCTGCCCTCAGGTGATCCTCAGCTCGACACTCTGCGACCGTTGGATCGGGCCCGGACACGGCGGCCACAGGACTGGTTGAACGCTGTCGGCGGATTGCCCGTGTCCGGTCCTGGAGTGCTGACCTTTCAGTTGTCGCAGCCACGCCAGCTTGCGTTGACCAGCGGTGGGGGCGATCGTTTGCAGCTGCAGCTGCAGGCTGGATCGGCAACCCTGCAGCTGCTGGCCCCGGTGCAGGTGGTGATCAAGCCTCCGCCGGAGGAGGTCGACCAACTGCTTTGGAACGGACAGGCCCTGATGGCTGAGGCGAACCGTCCAGGGACCTATCGGGTGGATGCCACAAGGGCCGCAGCCCCAGCTCCGCTGCGGCCCCAGACAGCCCCCCGCTCTCCATAACCCTTCAGGGCTCCATTCAGAGCTTCATCGAACCGCGGCAACCGCCAGCTCCAGTTGCCTTCACTGGTGCCTGGTGTGTTGAAGCGGGCGCGGTCATCCAGATGCAGCAGATCCTGCAGAGGGGCCACCACCAGTTCGGCTGGGGTGGCAAAGGCCATCTCGAACAGGTGCCAGGCCGGCGCCTGCACCGGGCCGTTCACCCGGGAGGCGATCCGCTCCCTGCTGGCCTCATCAAGGTTGTTCCACCAGCCAAGGGTGGTGGGGTTGTCGTGGGTGCCGGTGTACACCACCCAGCGCGTGCCGTCGATGTTTTCGGGCAGGTAGGGGTTGTCCTGCAGGCCGTCAAAGGCGAACTGCAGCACCTTCATTCCCGGGAGCCGGAAGCCATCGCGGAGGGCTTCCACATCCGGGGTGATCACCCCCAGGTCTTCGGCGATCAACGGCAGGGCGCCGCCACCATCCCGCTGCAGCTTGTTCAGCAAAGACCGGCCGGGGGAGGGCAGCCAGCGGCCGTTTTGAGCTGTGGTGTCACCGCCAGGCACAGCCCAGTAGCCGGCGAGGGCCCGAAAGTGGTCGAGGCGCAGCAGATCGGCCAGTTGCCGCTGACGGCCAATTCGACGGCGCCACCAACGGAAACGGCTGAGGCGATGGCGGCCCCAGCGGTATACCGGTGATCCCCACAGCTGTCCGGTCTCGGAGAAATAGTCGGGAGGTACACCGCTCTGGGTGGTGAGCTGGCCGTTCTCCTTGATCGTGAACAGGGAGCGGTGGCTCCAGACATCGGCACTGTC
>CAJWIC010000042.1 GCA_913040905.1 uncultured Synechococcus sp.
GCCCAACCAGGTCCCCATCTTCGGGTTCTCCCTGGCCAGCCTGGACATCCGTCAGGAGAGCACCCGTCACAGCGACGCCATCGATGAGCTCACCACCCACCTGCAGCTGGCCAAGCCCTACGGCGCCATGGAGGAATCCGAGCGGGTGGCCTGGCTGCTGGAGGAACTGCAGACCCGCCGGCCGCTGATTCCCGCGGCGGTCGAATGGTCCGAAGCCACCGCCCAGACCTTTGCCGTGTTCAAGATGCTGCATCGCCTGCAGCAGGAATTCGGGCAGCGCATCTGCCACTCCTATGTGATCTCCATGAGTCACACCGCCTCCGACCTGCTGGAGGTGATGCTGCTGGCGAAGGAGATCGGCCTGGTGGACCCGCCGGCCGGCAAGGCATCGCTGCTGGTGGTGCCTCTGTTTGAAACGGTGGAGGACCTTCAACGGGCTCCGGCGGTCATGGAAGGCCTGTTCCAGACCCCGCTCTACCGCAATCTCCTCCCCAGCGTTGGTAGCCAGCGACAGCCACTGCAGGAGCTGATGCTCGGCTACTCCGACAGCAACAAGGACTCGGGCTTCCTCTCCAGCAACTGGGAGATACACCAGGCCCAAATCGCCCTGCAAACGCTGGCCAGCAGCCACGGCGTGGCCCTCAGGCTGTTCCATGGCCGTGGTGGATCCGTGAGCCGTGGCGGCGGGCCGGCCTATCAGGCGATCCTTGCTCAGCCCAGCGGCACACTGCAGGGGCGGATCAAGATCACCGAACAAGGTGAAGTGCTGGCCTCGAAGTACAGCCTTCCGGAACTCGCCCTCTACAACCTGGAAACCGTCACAACAGCGGTGGTGCAGAACAGCTTGGTGACCAACCAACTGGATGCAACCCCAAGCTGGAACCAGTTGATGAGCCGCGTGGCCAAGCGCTCCCGCGACCATTACCGAGCGCTGGTCCATGACAATCCCGATCTGGTGGCTTTTTTCCAGCAAGTCACCCCGATCGAGGAGATCAGCAAGCTGCAGATTTCCAGTCGTCCGGCCCGTCGCAAGACCGGCGCCAGGGATCTCTCCAGTCTGCGGGCGATCCCCTGGGTGTTCGGCTGGACCCAGAGCCGGTTCCTGCTGCCGAGCTGGTTCGGTGTGGGCACCGCCCTGGCGGAAGAGGTCAACGATGACCCCGAGCAACTGGACCTGCTCCGACGGCTTCATCAGCGCTGGCCGTTCTTCCGGATGCTGATTTCCAAGGTGGAAATGACACTGTCCAAGGTCGATCTCGACCTGGCCCATCACTACATGAGCAGCCTTGGCAACCCCGCGCAGCGCGATGCCTTTGAAGACATCTTCAAGGTGATCGCCGACGAATATGAACGCACCCGGAAGCTGGTGCTCGAGATCACTGGCCAGAGCCGCCTGCTCGGCGCCGATCAGAACCTGCAGCTCTCTGTGGATCTGCGCAACCGCACCATTGTTCCCCTGGGCTTCCTGCAGGTGGCCCTGCTGCGGCGACTGCGGGATCAGAACCGTCAACCGCCGATGAGCGAATCCCCTGGAACAGCGGAGGACCGCCGCACCTACAGCCGCAGTGAGCTGCTGCGGGGCGCACTGCTCACCCTCAACGGCATCGCCGCAGGCATGCGCAACACCGGCTGATCCCTTGCTTTCGTTTCTTCAGCAGCCCAGTGTCCCTCAACTTCCGGAGGGATACCGCCTGGAAACCGGGGTCGTGCCATCGCCGGCCGCGATCAATCGATTGCTGGCGTCCTGCCATGAATCCACCCACCCGGAAGAGCTCTGGCCCAAAGCGATTGAGCGCAGTCTCTGGCAGATCAGCATCCTCGAGGAATCCAGTGGGGAGCTGGTGGGGTTCGTTCGTGCCACCAGCGACATGGCCCTCAATGCCAACCTCTGGAACCTTGCCGTCCGTCCCGGGCCGGATCAGGGCCGGCTGCTGACCGTTCTGATGCACCGCGCCCTGCACATCCTGCGGCGGGACCTGCCCGGCTGCAGCCTGTCCATCTCTGCACCAGCGATGTCGCTCGATGCATTGAAAGGCCAGGGTTTCGTGATTGATCCCAGTGGCATCCGGGCCATGGGCTTGAGGCTGAAACCAGCCTCTGGTACTGACTGAACACGAGCATGGAGGGACTCGAACCCCCGACCCTCAGAACCGGAATCTGATGCTCTATCCAACTGAGCTACATGCCCACTGGCCTCGGGGAGGTAACAGCAGGAGACCGCCCGACAGGCCGGCCCGTTGTCAGTACCTTACCCAAACGCCGCCCGGAGACCCATTCGGCTCCAAACGCTCCAGCTGCAGGGGTTCCGGAACCACAGACAGCTGTCACTGGAGCTGACCCAGCCTCGATTGCTGGTGATCGGCCCCAACGGCATCGGCAAATCGAATCTGCTGGAGGCGGTGGAGCTGCTTGGCAGCCTGCGGTCCCATCGCTGCAGCCAGGACCGTGACCTGATCCAGTGGGACGCACCTCGGGCGCTGCTGCGGGCAGGGCTGGATGATGGTGATCAGCTGGAACTGGAGCTGCGTCGGCAAGGGGGGCGCCAGGCCCGCCGCAACGGCAAGAGCCTGGATCGTCAGCTGGACCTGATCGGCCCTCTTCGCTGCATCGGGTTCAGCGCCCTCGACTTGGAGCTGGTGCGGGGGGAACCGGCCCTGCGGCGACAGTGGCTCGATCGGGTGGTCCTCCAGCTGGAACCGGTCTATGCCGATCTGCTTGGCCGCTACAACCGCCTGCTGCGCCAGCGCAGCCAGCTCTGGCGTCGGCATGGGCAGAACAGCCCGAGCCAGCGGGACGCGCTGCTCGATGCCTTTGATGTGCAGATGGCTCTGGTGAGCACGCGCATTCACCGCCGGCGCCAACGGGCCTTGCGGCGCCTGGAACCGATCGCTCGCCGCTGGCAGTCGCACCTGAGTGCCGGGAACGAGGAGCTGGAACTCCAGTACAACCCGGGTAGTCGCCTCGATGCCGAAGAAGCGGAGGAGCCATGGCGATTGGCCATCGAAGAGCAACTGCGGCGGCAACGGCCGGAAGAGGAACGGCTGGGCAGCTGCCGGGTTGGGCCCCATCGCGATGAAGTGTCGCTGCAACTGGGGGGAACACCAGCGCGGCGGTTCGGATCATCCGGCCAGCAACGCTCGCTGGTGCTGGGGCTGAAACTGGCGGAGCTGGAGCTGGTGACCCAGCTGTTCGGTGAGGCGCCATTGCTGCTGTTGGACGATGTGCTGGCGGAACTCGACCCCACCCGCCAGCAGCTGCTGCTCGAGGCCGTGGGCCAGGAGCATCAGTGCCTGGTGAGCGCCACGCATTTGAACGGCTTCGAGGGAGGCTGGCGCAAGCATTCGCAGATTCTCAATCCAGGAGACCTGAGTCCTGGGGTGAAGATCGGATAATCTGTGCTGCTGTTTTCTCTGATCGCCTGATGGAGCAGACCCTGTCTGACCTGCATCCCAACCCGGGATGGGGGGACACCGCGTTGCAAGCCACCGATATGGTTGGCAAACACTGCATCCTCGAGCTCTACGACTGCGATCCTGCCCGGCTCGACGACGAAGCATTCCTGAGAACCACCATCACGACAGCAGCGAAACGTGCTGGTGCCACCCTTCTCAATCTGATCACCCACAGCTTCGAGCCCCAGGGCGTCACGGGATTGGCCCTGCTGGCGGAATCGCACATCTCCATTCACACCTGGCCCGAGAGCGGTTATGCCGCCGTGGACGTGTTCACCTGCGGTGACCACACGATGCCGGAACAGGCCTGTGCCGTTCTGCAGGAGGAACTGCGGGCCCAGCGTCATGCCCTGAGGAGTTTTCGCAGGGAAACACCGGCAGCTGTGGCCACCACCATTCGCGAACCGCTCCAGCTGCCTGGCTGATCAGAGGCCTCGGTTGAGCTTGCCGCTCACCAGACCCTCGAGATCCAGGCTGACGGAGGTGAACCCCAGGTCCAGCAGGCTGCTGACCAGGGGTTCCCTTGCGTTCAGATCCAACAGATCGTCCAGTCGGTCCCTGGGCACTTCAATACGAGCCGAAAGGCCCTGACTGCGCACCCGCACCCTGGGGAAACCTCGGGCCAGCAGCCAGGCTTCCGCCTGCCCGACCCGCCGGAGCCGCTCGGCACTGATGCTCTCGCCATAGGGAAACCGCGAGGCGAGGCAGGGCTGGGCGGGCTTGTCCCACCAGGGGAAACCCAGGGCGGACGACAACAGCCGGATCGCAGCCTTGTCGATCGCCAACTCCGCCAAAGGCGAGCGCACCCCCGCCTGCCGAGCCGCCTCAATGCCGGGGCGGTGATCACCGAGATCATCCAGATTCACCCCATCCACCACTAACGCCCCGCCAGCAGCAGCAGCGATCGGCTGCAGGTGGTGATGCAGTTCCCGCTTGCAGGCGAAACAACGGTCCGAGGGGTTGCTGCTGTAGTTGGGATCATTGAGCTCAGCGGTTGGACACTCCTGATGACGGATGCCGATCCACTGCGCCTGAGCCCGCGCCTCCTCCAGAAGATGGGGAGCAAGGGCCGGCGACACCCCCGTCACCGCAAGAGCAGCATCACCCCGCTGTTCATGGGCGATCGCTGCCACCAGGGTGCTGTCCACACCACCGGAGTAGGCCACGCACAGGGCGTCCTGTGATGCCAGCCAGGTGCGCAACTGCAGCAGCAGATCGGCCTCCCGCGGCGGCAAAGATTCCTGCAGCCGGAACATCAGCGGACTACCCCGGTCGATCTCGGTAGGCTCCAACGGTAAGAGCCGGGACCATGCCCCGAAGCATCGGCATCGTGACGGCGGCGGACAGCCGCGAGCGCAGCCATGGGCAGCTGCACATCTACGACGGTGAGGGCAAGGGCAAGAGCCAGGCCGCCCTTGGCGTGGTGCTGCGCACCATTGGCCTGGGCATCTGCGAGCAGCGACGCACCCGGGTCCTGCTGCTGCGCTTCTTGAAGGGCCCTGGGCGGGCCTACGACGAGGACGCAGCCATCGAAGCCCTCCAGCAGGGTTTTCCCCATCTGATCGATCATCTGCGCACGGGCCGCGCCGATCACTTCACCGCCGATGAGGCCACCCGCTTTGACCGGGAGGAGGCCCAGCGGGGCTGGGTAATCGCCAAAGGAGCCATCGCCAGCGCGCTCTACTCGGTGGTGGTGCTGGATGAACTCAA
Source organism: uncultured Synechococcus sp. (assembly GCA_913040905.1). The sequence goes on from CAJWIC010000042.1 coordinate 5,163, forward strand.
CCCCGTGCTCGACCTGGGGTTACTCGATGTGGAAGACGTGGTCAACACCCTGCGGCAGCGGCCCGAGGGCATGGAGATCATCGTGACCGGTCGCGCGGCACCGGCTCCGCTGGTGCGGGTTGCGGACCTCCATTCCGAGATGCGGGCGCACCGGCGGCCAGGCCTTGATGAGGAGCGGGTGATCCCGCTCAACATGAGCAGCGGCATCGAGATCTACACCGGTGAAGGAAAGGGAAAATCCACCAGTGCTCTCGGCAAGGCCCTCCAGGCGATTGGCCGCGGCATCAGCCAGGACAAGAGCCACCGGGTGCTGATCCTGCAGTGGCTGAAGGGAGGCAGCGGCTACACCGAGGACGCTGCCATCGCCGCATTGCGGGACAGCTATCCCCATCTGGTGGATCATCTTCGTTCCGGCCGTGACGCCATCGTCTGGCGCGGCCAGCAGGAACCGATCGATTACGTGGAAGCGGAACGGGCCTGGGAGATCGCCCGCGCTGCCATCTCAAGCGGTCTGTACAAAACCGTGATCCTCGATGAGCTCAACCCAACGGTGGACCTGGAGCTGCTGCCGGAGGAACCGATCGTGCAGACCCTGCTGCGCAAACCCACGGAAACCGAAGTGATCATCACCGGCCGCTGCAAGAACCAACCGGCCTATTTCGATCTGGCCAGCATTCACTCCGAGATGGTGTGCCACAAGCACTACGCCGAGCAAGGCGTGGACCTCAAACGTGGGGTGGACTACTAAACCTTAAGCGGGAGATTATACGGAGATTAAAAACAAATTGAATGAAATATCCTCACGAGACATGATCGCCCAGCCGATTAGCAATAACAAAGAATCTCGGAAAATTAGTTCCTGTACCTCAGCTCACAACCAAGCCGTGCAGTTTGATAGTTATACCCTCTTACCATTTGCTCCTGACCTCTTTCACTGATTCCATCTCTGATTACAAACCTCTCCAATGAATCCAGTACATTTTCAACCTCTCGCCTGCTATAACCAGATTCCAACATAAAGCATGCCATTGCCGCTACGCCCTGGCCAAAGTCGTACCTTTGAGCTTGAGCCGGAACCGCGACAGACAATAAGGACATCAGCAGAAAGTTTTTTTCATGCGAAATGGATTGCCGAATAAAATGAATAATAATATTTTCAAAACGCCGAAGCACGCTATTCCTTACAATTGCATAATACGTGCTTTTCTGGGCGAAGTCGGACCACCAACTACCCTTCAAATCGTGGGTCAAGATGGCGCTTTTGAAGCTCATCAAACTCCTTCGTGATGAGGTTGAGTCCACGGCTTGGATGGCTCTACCAATATCCAGTTAGCCAGGTTGCATTGCGTCACTTTCTGGCAGCTGTCATCCCAAGTTTCTTCTGCATCTCAACCTGAGCAAAGCCTTCAGAACAGACCGCTATTCACAAAAACCAGGGTTCGGCTTCAAGCGTGGAGTGGGTGACTGATCCAACAACTCAGTAACGCGGCACGGTCTGATCCACCTGCACAGACCATGCATCGATACCGCCATCAACGTTGGTGGCCCTGATGCCCTGCTGAGCCAAAAGCTCCACGGCCTGAGCGGAACGACCTCCGAGTTTGCAGTGGACGTAAAGGCGCCCGGACACCGCCATCCCGCGGATCCGTTCGATCGCGTCACCGCTTTGGATCGTTGCCAGAGGAATCAGCACCGCCCCAGGAATCACAGCCACCTCGGCTTCGGCTGGGTTGCGCACATCCAGCAGCACCACATCGTCTGGCGAGCCATCCAGCAGCGATTTGAGCTCGATCACGCTGATGCTGTCCATGGGAGACGCCGTCGGTCGGCAGAACTCTTGGTAGTCAACCAAGCGATCGATCGCCGGCCGATCCGGGTCTCTCCGCAGTGCCAGCTCGCGGAAGCGCATCGTCAGAGCATCCACCACCAGCAGGCGGCCATCCAGGCTCCGGCCGATGCCCGTGATCAACTTGATCACCTCCGTTGCCTGGATCAAACCGATCAGCCCGGGCATCACCCCCATCACCCCAGCTTCCGCACAGGACGGCACCTGATCCACCGGCGGTGGCTCCGGCAGGAGATCGCGATAGTTGGGGCTGTCCTGCGTGCGGTTGAACACCGATGCCTGGCCGTCAAAGCGCTGCACCGATCCGTAGATCAAGGGCTTTCCCTGCAACACGCAGGCGTCATTAACCAGATAACGGGTCGGGAAATTGTCTGAGCCATCACACACCAGGTCATAACCAGCGATCAGCTCGAGGGCGTTATCCCGATCCAGCATCTGCTCATGCAGCACCACCTGACAGTGGGGATTGAGCTCCTGCAGCCTGTGCGCGGCGGAGCGTCCCTTGGATTGGCCGAGCCAGTCCATGCCATGGATAACCTGCCGCTGCAGATTGGATAACTCCACGACATCCCCATCGACGATGCCGATCCGACCGACACCCGCAGCAGCCAGATAGAGCAGTAGCGGTGAGCCAAGCCCACCGGCGCCCACGCAGAGCACAGACGCGGCCTTAAGCCGTTCTTGTCCGGCCTGGCCCACTTCCGGCAGCATCAGGTGGCGGGCGTAACGGCTCCGCTCCTCCCCACTCAGTTCCTCAATCGACATCGATCGGCACCGGCCGCACCTGCCGATCCTCCTCCAGCCACCAGGCCCTCGGATCCTGTGAGCCCGAGAGAATCAGCATCAGCTGGTTGGGGATACCGCGACGGCGATCTGCTGCCGATGGAACAGGCGGACTGTCTGGATGGGAATGGGCCACACCAATCAGCTCGCAGCCGCGGAACCGCGACCATCGCTGCGCCGCCAGTTGTTCACGGGGATCCAGCAGGAAATTGCTGTGCCGACCTTGAGATTCAGTCGCTTCCCATGGCTGCAGGTCCGGCTGCCTGCCCCAGCGATTGCAAGCCGGCCAGACGTGATCCAACCGCAGCGCGGTGCCCTCGCCCGGGGATCCGATCAACAGAGCACAGCCCTCCTCGGGCCAGCTCGCCAGCAAGGTGCGCCTCAGAATCGTGAGGCAACCACAACGCAGCTGCAACGTGGATGGCGCAATCGGACCCGTGCCGATACGCTCTGCGGACCGTATGAACAGTTCTTTCGGTTCCATGAGCGACGCCACCACCGAAGTTAAGGACCCCGCGACCGACGCGTCCCCTGCGGTGGAAGCGTCTGCCACCAGCACCGAAGACACCACTTCTTTCACCGAGCGCTACAGCGAAGTACTGGGCAAGGTGAATGAAACCCTGGACCAGGTCGACTGGAACCAGATGGGTCGCATCGGCAAGATCGTTGGCATCTTCGCTGCGGTGATCGTTGCTCAGATCCTGATCAAGGGCATCCTCGACACGATCAACCTGCTGCCCGTGGTGCCTGGCCTGCTCGAGCTGCTCGGCGTTGTGGTGGTGGGCCAGTGGAGCTGGAAAAACCTCACCACCAGCGACAAGCGCAGCGCCCTGGTGCAACGGGTCCAGTCCCTGCGTCAGGAATACCTCGGCTGAGGTCTCAAGCGATCATCCGAGCCAGGCGCTTCAGACAACCCTGGCTCTGGGAGACATAACCGCCTCTGAACAGGTTGGCGTGATTCAGCAGGTGATAAAGGTTGTAGATCTCGACGCGCTCCTCCCAACCTGATCGAAGTGGGGCGACGTTGTTGTAGGCCGTATAAAACGTTGAGCTGAATCCTCCGAACATCCGGGTCATGGCCAGATCCACTTCGCGATCAGCCCACCAACTGGAGGGGTCGTAGACGGCACCGCGCCCATCCATCAGCACTCCAGCATTGCCGCCCCAGAGATCTCCATGCACCAGAGCAGGCCTGGGGCCGTGGTCGTCCAGCCGCTGAATCAGGCCAGTCAGCAGCCGATTCAGCCAGTCCTCAGGCAGGCAGAGATCCCTGGCCAGGGCCAACTGGGGCCGCAGCCGCAGCTCCACAAAGCAGACACCCCAGTCATCCCGCCATCCCCCCGGCTGGGGTCCTGCACCGATGTAGCCATCCCGACCCCAGCCGAAGCGCTGGGGCGAGACCGCTTGCGAGGCCCGATGCAGCAGTGCCAGACCGCGGCCCAGGGCCTGCTGATCGCTGCCGCTGAGCTCCAGCCAGGGCAGCAACAACACCGCTCCGCTGGGCAATGCTGACAGGGCCAGGGGCTTGGGCACCACCAGCCAATCTGGGTCGGCGTGGGCATGCAG
>CAJWIC010000043.1 GCA_913040905.1 uncultured Synechococcus sp.
AAGCCATACACACGATTACAGACTGGCAAGAAAGCAATATAAGCGATTAGCTTGTCGGAAAAACAGATGGGGTCGCGATTAACAGGCTCCGGAATAACAGAATTAATGTCAAAATTCTCGAATAACCATACTTTGAATAGCCTGTTCCTGTTGAACTGCATCAACAAGCTCATATTCTTTGGACGAGGCCTCAAATCTGGGCAGTGGAGACTGAGTCACCTCCATGGATTTCACATACGACTCGAGCATTGAGACAGCAGTCCTTAACAGGGGATACAAGACTCGTTCACCGAAAACGACAGCAACGACCAAAACAACGATGCTGCCGTCCAAAAGAGGATTTTTTAATTTTGCCAAGGCTCAAACATCTACGTTTGAGCCACTATAAGAGGATTCACATGGGAAGCATGTCATCAGATACACAATGCTGCCCTAGCACTTATTTTGTATACGACACACCACGATAGGTGAGCACGATCGAGTTCGATTCCAGCGCACTTTTGGCTTGAAGCCTACGAGCTTGATACAACTTGCCCTGATAACGCAGTTGGACGTCGGGCTTCAGCTGAAGCTCAGAAGATCTGGTGTAAGTGTTGCCAAGGAAAGTCAGTTTCATGCCATGAATCAGAAACATGAGAATCATCGATGGCCACCGAGCAAAAAACAAGGTACACACAGGCACAGGACTCTTTAAACAACCTGAAATTGCTCGACGATGAACCATAGTCAAGTGCTACGTCGAACACTTTCGCCAAATCCCTGGATCAGGCGTCACAAAAACATCCCAATTCGTATAACTGAATCGAGTCGGATCGATGAGCAAAAACAAATCTAAAAAATCTCAGAGCATGTCATCTGTTTGACAGGTCAGGAGCAGGGCCATGAAGATCAACGTCACAAATCGTTCTTCAATGGACACCCAGTCGGTCATCACCATTGCCACACCGTTTCTTGTGTTTGGCGGTGTCTTCGCTGTGCTGTTGCTGGTCTGGGATCGCTCCTGATCGATGTGGACCCCCTACGCGGACTGGATCTACACCGTGGTCAGCCTCAGTGGGCTGTTTCTGATCTGCTGGCTAGTTCTGGTGCGATCCGCCCGCTGAGGTCAACCGACGATGGCTTCCATCTCCGGTTCCAACAACACATCGCGGGCGTTGTTGTATCGCGTCATCAGCTCTGGATCACCGCCCTTGTCGGGATGGTGCTTCACGGCGAGCAGCTTGTGAGCACGCTTCACCTGCTGTTCTGTCAATCGGCCTGTCAAGGGCAATCCAAGGCTCTGCCGCGCCTTGATGGCATCGATATGAGGATCACGGCCCATCGGGCACTGTTCACGGCGATGGTTGGCTTTGCCTGGCTTGCGTTTGGACCTCTTCTGACCGGCTGACCCGTCGCCACCACCAAACCCCATCGTTTTCGCCACCGGAAGATCCCACACAAGGGCGCCACAATGACTGATCGCGGGTCCAGGCTTCGGTGACCTGCGAGACCCTGTGCCCTGAAACCGCCAGCCTGACCATGGAACGCGTCAGCGACTACCCCCGTCCCCCAAGGTTGGAAACGTCCCAGGATCACATCCGGGTTGAGGCGCTTGGAGAAATTCTCGTGGAGACCCAGCGCAGTCTGCGGGTGCTGGAAACCTTCCATCCACCCACCTACTACCTGCCACCGGATGCCATGAACCAGGGGCTGCTGGTTCCCGCATCAGGGAGGCCGTCGTTCTGCGAATGGAAGGGAATGGCGAGCTATTTCGACGTGGTGGTGGGAGCGCGACGGCTGTCCCGGGCGGTCTGGACCTACACCACCCCCACTGATCGATTCCGAGCCCTGGCCGGCTGGTATGCCCTGTATCCCGGCCAGATGGATGGCTGCTGGGTCAATCAAGAGCGCGTGACTCCCCAGCAGGGAGGGTTCTACGGCGGCTGGATCACGTCCAGAGTCGAAGGACCCTTCAAGGGAGACCCAGATCATCCGGAACTGATCTGATCAGCCCAGGGGCTTGGTGGCCACCACGGCAAAGAACGGATCACCCTTACCACCCAGCAGTCCCATCACTCCCTCGCCGCGGGTCTGTTCCGCCAGGATCTCCGGCTTGGGCCAACCCTGAGCCATCAACACCGAAGCCACATAGGTGAGGTGGTCACGGTCATCACCATCGGTCCAGACCTGAGGGGCCTTGCTGAAGAACATCCGGTTGCTGAAAGCCACAATCACCTGTCCTTTGGGTCGTGTGATCCGCAGCAGTTCAGCGGCAATGGCTTCCGGTTGCTGCAAGTACTGCCAGCCGGCCACGATCAAGGTGCAATCGACACTATTGGACTCCAGGGGCAGACCCTGATCACGATTGAGGTTCTGAACCCAATGGCGATCAAGCCGCGGATTGGCCGCCAGCTCCTCATCGTTGAGGCCATGGCCAACCACGGTGTCGTAAGTGATGTCCTCCGGCAGATGACTGACCCAACTGCTCATCAGGTCCAGAACATCAGCGCAAGGGGGGATCCGTTCTCGATAAAGCTGCGTCAGGCGAGCCCGAAAGCCGGCATCGAGATGATGCACGAAGCGAGGCTCGCTGTAGAACAGCGCGTCGTCACTGCCATCCAGCTTGTAGCGCTGGGAATCCTCAAGAACGCGAACGGCCGGCATGGATCAACCCAGCTCCAGATACCAACGCAGCACACCGCTCAGTTGGCCGACGATGCCCCGGCCTGTGAGCCATTCACCGAGCACCGCTGCCATGAATCCGACCATGGCTGCGCGTCCGTTGAGACGCTCGACAAATGTCAGCGCCGACTGGTTCCAGGGACGCGCCGTGGTGAGGGACTCACCGAAGCGCTCCGGTTGCTCGTACTGAAAACCCGGCCGTGTCATGGCAACGCACAGATCCAGCGGACCTTAACGGCCGTGTCCGGTCGACCGGGGTAGGCAGACCACGTTCCATCGGACGAGCGCCGTTCCAAACGATCATCCACACAGACCGCCCGCATCGGCAGAATCCTGCTCGTCCATGTCCGTTGCCCGGCTTTCCTGAGCAAAAGGCCGGCATCGAAGGCAACGGTGTCCCCCTGGTGACGAGGCGCACGGATGTATTCCGCAGCTTCAAGTCGCTCAGTGCGGATGGCATCCATGAACTGCCATTGCGAATCGGGCAGATGCAACGTCCGCAACTCTCGCCATTGATTCGATTCAGGTTCCGGGCGCCAGTCCGCACGGACTGCGCCTCCATGAAGAAGAGCGACCACACTCACTGTGGCGCCGATCAATCGGTGAACCAATGGCATTCCATCAACGCTGGTGGCAATGATTTAAGTCACCCACCTGCTTGATCAAGAGCGAAGTTGGCATCCCCCAGACCAATGAAAACAGACGCTGAATTATTCACTCGGAATGAATTAATACCCAAAACTTTACGAAGCGTTGAAACGCAAACATGAACAAAAGGTTATGGCGTCAGGCACATTGGAAGTGTCATGTTGAGCACGTCTCGCCTCAGAACTTATGTCAACAACCACTGAGGGACGAACTCCCTACACCGTGCGCCACAGGAACTCGAACGGCGAGAAGTTGGAGTCCTGCTTCTACGCCAGTGATGCCTATGAAGCCCGGCTACTGGCCATGGAATTCAACGCCTACATCAAACAGCATCCCAACTGCATCGATTCCATCCTTCAGACCAAGGCCTGAGGCATCAGGACTCGGGCTGTTGAGCAGCGGCTCGACGCCGCTCCACCTGAACAAACAACAACCAGGCCAGGCTGGCCAATCCACCTCCCACCCAATCGCTGCGCAGGAGCTCAACGATTGCCACAGTGCTGGCACCGATCCTCAGTCCTCGCAGCAGAAGATCCATCAACGCAGGTGTCCGGGGCTGATCGCGCTGCATCGGCAGGATCCGGAAGGATGGTGTCACGGAAGCTTCCCATGACATCTGATCTACCGCTGGATGCAGCGGCCGTCCTCGAGCTGGAACGCCAAGCTCGCCATCAGGGAACAGGGCTGACGCTCCAACAACTCGATGGCTGCTGGAGGCTGAACACAACCTGGTCGCGCCAGGGCGCGACCGCACCGAAGGCCTCCTCGCTGCTGCTGCGCGCTCTGCAGGCCTCTCTGGAACTGGAGGTGGATGCTTCTGACCTGCGGATCGCCAACCAGGTGAGCCTGGGGCCACTGCAGCTTCGCTTCGAGGGAGGCGCCACCCTTTTGGGACTGCGGCCCCTGCTTCAGTTCAGCTTCTCAACCGTGCAATTGAAGCTCGGTTCAACCCGTCTGCTTGAACGAACCCTGGCCCAACCGAAGCCTCAGCGCATGCCCTTCTTTGCCCTCATCGGAATGGGCGAGGACGCCAGCTGGCTCTGCGCCCGCGGACGCGGGGGTGGACTGGCGCTGTGGGTGAAAGACCCTGCTGTGCAGCGATGACGATCAGCGTCGCTCTGGCCATGCTCCAGCGAGATGGACGCTGGCTCCTACAGCTCCGCGATGACATCGACACGATCATCTATCCAGGTCACTGGGGTCTGTTCGGAGGCCATGTCGAGCCAGGGGAGACTCCGGCTGAAGCTGTTCAGCGCGAACTGGAGGAGGAAATCAGCTGGAGTCCTTCAGTACCGCTGCAGCCCTGGTTCAGCGATGCCAGCGGCACCCGCACCGCCCACGTTTTTCGCGGCGAGCTGACGGTGCCACTCGATCAGCTGAAGCTCAGGGAAGGCCAGGACCTCAGACTCGCCAGCCTTGAGGAGCTCCGCAGCGAAAGGATCTGGAGCGATCAGTGCCTGGAGCGACGTCCGATCGCCCCGGGCTTGAACATTGTCATGCGTCATCTGCTGGCCGAGATGCATGACACCTGAAGCCTGGTTCGACATCGAGGACGGTGAAGCCTGGCTGGGGGGGCAACCGGTACTGCAGACCCTGTCGCTGCAGCTGCGACTGGGGGAATCCACCACAGTGCTGGGGCCCAACGGGGCCGGCAAGAGCAGTCTGGTGAAGCTGATCGACCGCAGCCTGCATCCGATCGTCAAACCGACGGCCCACCTGAAGCTGTTCGGATCATCAACGGTGAATCTCTGGCAGTTACGGCGAAGGCTGGGCGTGGTGACCAGCGAACTGGAGCAACGGATCCCACCCCGTTGTCCGGCCCGGGAGGTGGTGCAGTGCGGGCTTTTCGGCTCCATGCGACTGGGCCGGGACCAGGAGCCGAGCTCGGCTCAACAGGAGCGCAGCAACCGGCTCCTCCAGCAACTTGATCTGCAGTCGATCGCCGAGCAACGCTTCGGGATGCTGTCGGATGGTCAGAAACGACGTCTGTTGATCGCCCGGGCTCTGGTCCACGATCCGGAGGTTCTGGTGCTGGATGAACCGAGTCGAGCCCTGGACCTGAAGGCCTGCCATCAGCTGCTCCACACCCTGCGACAGCTCTGCCGCAACGGCACCACCGTGGTGCAGGTGACCCATCGCATCGACACGATCGTGCCGGAGATGCAACGGGTGCTGTTTCTGTCCAGCGGCCGGATCGTGGGAGATGGCACGCCTGACGCAATGCTTCAGGACGCACCGCTCAGCAGACTGTTTGAAACACCGCTGCGGGTGGTTCAGGCCAATGGATTCCGTCAGGTGTTGCCAGCCTGACCAAAGGATGTCTCCAACCACTGCTGCAGGCTGCGAGCCGGTTGATCGGCCGCACTGGTGATTTCGATGATGCGACCGCTGGCGGCAGCAACCTCAAGGGCTTCGAGGCAAACCCGCGCCACCAGACGCCGCGGAATGCTGTTGCTCTGCTGCTGATCGGCAGCGGAGAAGACGACCCCTTCCGCCTCAGCGCGAGCGTCGTCCTCGCTGAGTCCCCCGGGCCGGACAACGGTCCAATCCAGGCCACTGCGCTCCAGCCAACGCTCACCCAGTCGTTTCCACACCAGAATCAAGCCGAACAAGTTCAGCGGGTGCAGCCAACGGCCGGCGCAGAGGGAACTCACCAACACCACCCGTTGAAGACCGACGGCCCGGCAGGCCTGAATCTGAGCTTGCACCCCAGCAGCGTCCACCTGCAGAGGACCGGCGAGATTGATCGATGGCCTGGCGCCGGTGGCGATCACCAGAGCCGTGCATCCCTTGAGGGCATGCAGCAGAGCCTCACCCGAATTGAGATCGAGGCGATGCACCTCCAGACGTTGCTCCCGCTCAGCCGCCGCCAGTGCCGGGGGCAAGGTCGACTCCGGCCGCACGATCGCCCGGACGGTCAGTCCCCGCTGCAGGGCTTCGTCCACCACCCGCCAACCGGTTTTACCGGAGGCACCGGACACCGCCAGTCGCTGCATCAGCTTCACTCAGAGGTCTCCAGTCAACTGCCCCTGGGAACGACGCAGCACGCCATGACGCGGCGCAAACAGAAAAGCCAGCAGGAACTGGGCCGTCTGCACCAGCACGATGCAGCCAGCGGTGGAGCTGTCGGTCCAGTAGCTCACGAACACACCAAACACACTGGACAGGATGCTGCTGATCACCGCCAGCAGCGTCATGCGATCGAAGCGATCGGTCAGTAGGTAGGCCGTGGCACCAGGGGTGACCAACATCGCCACCACCAGAATGATGCCGACCGTCTGCAGGCCAACCACCGCCGCCAGGGAAAGCAGGCCCAGCAGCATGTAGTGAAGAACCCCGGTGTTGATCCCGATCGAGCGGGCGTGGGTGGGGTCAAAGCAGAACAGCATCAGGTCCCGTCGGAACAGCAGCAGCACCAACAGCACGAGGCATGAGATCAGCAGCGTCTGCTGAATGTCTCCTGCAGTGATGCCGAGGACATTGCCGAAGAGAATGTGGGTGAGATCGATGTTGCTGCGTGTCTTGGACACCAGCACCAGACCCAGGGCAAAAAAGCCCGTGAACACCAGACCGATCACAGTGTCTTCCTTGACCCGGGATTTCTGCTTCACAAAGCCGATGGCGGCCACGGAACCCACACCGAAAACAAAGGCCCCGAGCGAAAAGGGCAAGCCAAGGGCATAGGCCACCACCACGCCGGGCAGCACCGCATGGGACACGGCATCCCCCATCAGCGCCCAGCCCTTGAGGGTCATGTAGCAGGACAGCAAACCGCAGACGCCTCCCACCAGGGCGCTCACCAGCAATGCCCGCACCATGAAGGCATGACTGAGGGGTTCCAGCAGCCAATCCATTCAGGGCACAACGGGATCCTGCTCATCCTCAACCATGGAAGAGACGGTTGAGCTTGTGCGGAAAACCTTCAGGATGGGCATCCAGGCTTCGGTTCGATGCCCCGTGCCTCCACCATGATCGCTCGGCCGGCTCTGCGCCGGTTGCCGACACGACCTAGCCGGCTTGTGCAGGGGCTGATCGGGCGATTGCTACCGCTGGTGTTTCGCATGCAGGGCCTGGAACTGCGCGGCGGCAATGCCGTTCAGGGGCTTGCCCAGGCCTTTGCCGCACAACAAACGGGAACGTGCACGCTGCTGATCGCCTTCCGCCACCCCAGCACCCGGGACCCCTTGGTGCTGGCGGATCTGTTCTGGAACCGCGTTCCCGCTGAGGCGGCCACCCTGCTCCAGCCATTGCCACGGCCGATCGAACTGCGTTTCCTCTACGACCGCGGCATCCCGATCTGGGCCGGACCGGTGATCGGTTGGCTGCTGCAGCGCAGTGGTGGAATCGCCATTCATCGCGGCCGACTCGATCGTCCCGCCCTGGCCCAGGCCCGCGCTGCCCTCGTGCAGGGCCGGCATGCCCTGGTGGTGGCACCGGAGGGCGCCACCAACAATCTCTCCGGAGAAATGGCACCGCTGGAGCCAGGGGTGGCGCAGCTGGCCTTCTGGGCGGCCGATGACCTCACAAAGGCCCACGACAAGCGGGAGTTGCGGTTGCTCCCCCTTGGCATCCGTTACAGCTGGCGCCAGCAGCGCTGGAGAGCTCTGGATGCACGGCTCAGCGCCCTGGAGAGTCATCTCGGATTTGACCCACTCGAGGAGCCAGCGGAGGATCCGATCACCCCTCGCCGTGACCGATTACTGCGCATCGGTGCCCACCTGATGACAGCCCTTGAGCAGCTGGAACGTCTGAATCCTCCCGAAGAAGCGAGCTTGACAGAACGGATCGAGGCCTACCGGTTGCACGGGCTGGCCACTGCGGAAGCACATTTCCAGCTGAAAGCCGGCGGAACTCTGCAGGAACGCTGCCGCAGGATTGAACAGGCCGCCTGGGATCGCATCTACAGGGAAGGGGTCGAGCAGTTGCCACCCCTCGAACGGGGCCTGGCGGACTGGGAAGCCCAGGAAGCCGATCTGCAGCTCAGCCGCATGCGTCTGGTGGAGCATTTCACCAGCGTCAGTGGTCACTACGTCAGTGATCAGCCGGACTTTGACCGCCTGGCCGAGATGCTGCTGCTGGTGGAGGAAGCGATCGGCTGGATCGAGTCCAGACCCTGGCCGGCACGGCCTTCGCTGGGACCTCAGCGGGTGGAGCTGAGCCTCGGTGATCCCTTGGCCGTGGAAAGCCGGCTGCCGGACTATCACCGCAACCGGCGTCGTGCCGTACAGGACCTCACCAAGGCCCTGGAACAGGAGCTCAGCACACTGATCTCACCAGCCTGAATTCCCAACCCGAAAACGTTGATGCTCACCACCTACCTCGTCTGCCTGCTGGCCGGAGCTGTCTTGATCAGTCTTTCCCTCGACAACGATGGAGGAGTTGACGGCGAGGCCGGCAACCTGTCGTTGCTGTTCAGCACGCCGTTCTGGTCCTTCGGGCTGACGGGATTCGGACTCTGCGGCGTGCTGATGCTGGTGCTGAGCCCACCTGGGGCCTGGATTCCCCCCAGTGCGGTAGCCCTGCCCATGGGGCTGCTGATGGGATGGGCCGCCAACCGAATCCTGAAGACCCTGGGCCGGCGTGAGGCCGACAGTCTGGTGCGCAGCGATGACCTGATCGGACAGCAGGGCAGGGTCTCCCTGACGATTGAGCCGGGGGAACGCGGGTTTGTGGAACTGAACGTCCGCGGAAGCCTGATCCGCCGGCCGGCGCGCTGCCGCCAGGGGCAGCTCCGACGCGACACAAGCGTGGTGGTGATTCGGGCCGATGCCAACACCCTGGAGGTGGAGGCACTGGAGAAGCCTGATTAATGCAAAGTTGATCTGGCGGCGCTAACCAGGGACATCCCTCGCCGATGCCATGACGGATCCACCGGGTCTTCAGACGCAGACAACAACACCGGCATTCATTTCCCCAAACCGCAACCAGAGCGATGCGGTGATCGGCGGCGTCGCCGCTCTGTTCATCCTTCTGGTCGCCCTGAACCTGATCAGTCGCTGGATGATCCGCATCTGCCGGCCCAAC